>CAYOBB010000001.1:0-7001 GCA_964402195.1 uncultured Clostridium sp.
CTCTTTTTTGTTCTCCAAATTTTAAATTTGTTTGAAATCCTACCATATTATATAACGTTCCAGATTCATTATCTTGCCTAAGCTGAACTATTGCATATGGTCTTTTTCCTGTTCTTGGGTCATCAAATCCTACTGGTTTTAAAGGTCCAAATCTTAAAGTATCTATACCCCTTTTAGCCATAACTTCTATTGGCATACATCCCTCAAATATTTCTCTTTTTTCAAATTCATGTAATTTTACTACTTCTGCATTTACTAATTCATTCCAGAATCTTATATATTCTTCCTCGTTCATGGGTAAATTTATATATGCACTTTCACCTTTACCATATCTATCTCCTAAAAATCCTATATTCATATCTATAGAACTTTTTTCTATTATTGGAGCTGCAGCATCATAAAAATAGAGGCTCTCTGAATCCACAAGTTTTGCAACTTCTGTGGATAACTTATCAGAAGTTAATGGTCCTGTTGCAATAATTGTAACTTCATCTCTTGGAATTTCATATACTTCTTGTTTTATAACTTCTATATTATTCATTTTATAAATTTCTTCAGTAACCCTTTTAGAGAATTTTTCTCTATCCACAGCTAAAGCTTGACCTGCTGGAATCTTTGTCTCATCCGCAATTTTTATTAAAAGTGAATCTAATATTCTTAGTTCTTCTTTTAGCATTCCACACGCATTTGATAAAAGTGATGATTTAAATGAATTACTACAAACTATTTCTGCCAAATTTTCACTTGAGTGAGCTGGTGAAAAATTTTGTGGTTTCATCTCATATAATTTTACTTTTATTCCTCTTTTAGCTATTTGATATGCAGCCTCACATCCAGCCAATCCACCACCAATTACATTAATATAATTTTTCATTTCTTTATTTCCCTTCTATATATTTTTTGTATACGTTGCAACATAATGTTAAGGTTGTAATTATTGTAATTTCTTAATTTGTAGGGGCACGGTGTACCGTGCCCCTACGTATTTAACTTTAATTTAATTATTCATTTTTCTTTTACTATTTTCTCAACAATTTCTATTTTTAACTGTTCTTGTGGTTTTTTTAGATTATTATTAGATTTTAGTTTAATTTCTTTTTCCTTTGCAATTTGCTCTATAGCTATTTCTTCCTTATTTTCGCCAATTTCATCTAACTTATTTTTTATCTTATCTTTTAAAATCTCTAAAGCTAATTTATTTTTATCATCTAAATCTTTTTCATCTGCTATTTTATAAAAATATCCTTCCGCCTCTAAATCTTTTATTAATTTTTCATCCGATTTAAAACCTTCATCTTCTTCATCTATAATCACAGCTAAACCTATTTTTTCAGCAAACTTAGCTTTTTTTCTTATTTGCTTTTTCTCATTATCACTTAGTACTTGTTCACTTACATAATCTAAATTACCTAAATCATACGTAATTTCTAGTAAGCTTTTAACATCATACCTAACCTCTTTAGAAATAATTGAATGTAAGTAACTTTCTGCTAAATTATTTAAATCTCTATCTTCTACTCTAATATTTAATTTTTCAAAATCTTTTAGTAATCTATATATAGTTATATCTAGTCTAATTATTTCTTTATTGTTTAAGTTTAAATCATATAATTCTTTTATTTTTTGAATTTCTTCTAAATCATTAGTTTTACTCTTAGCATCATATATGTATATATCACCATATTTCTTTCCTTTTGTTTTTCCGAACTTCAAGAGAATATACTCCATTTTTAAACTCAATTTTTATCTTTCTTGCCTTTTCACCCTCTGGTAATAAATTTATATTTCCATGAAATTCCCTCTTTGAAAAAAATCTCTTTACACTGTTTATCATCCTTTTTATACCAGTTTCTTCTTTTTGTACATTTGCCAAATTATTTTCTTCACAAAAATCTGCAACTATCATAAGTTTATTTGCAGAACTTCTTGTTAAAAAGCCTTCTCTTCTCAAATCCTTCATTCCATTAAAGTTATATACTATTTCTATTGGTAACTTTTCTCTATCTTTTTGATTAACTGCTTCTATATATTTTCTTATAATTTCTTCTGACTCACCTTTAGTATAATATTCTTCCAAAGCCTTACAAAGAGTAATATCTACTTCACTATTTTCAAAATCTCCATATTTTCCATATAAATCTTCTAAATATTGTTTGCGAACACTTCTGCTATCTAATAATTTAGTTCTTATTTCATATGATTTTAATTCTACAGAATCTGATTTTTTAAATAAATATTCTCCTCTTTCGCAATCTAATATTACAGTTATTTTATCTTCTTCTTTTTTTTCTGCTTTTATTTCAGGAAGAACAATTTTATTTTCTACACTTTCTTCTGTTTTCTTTTGCTTTATTAACTCTCTTTCTTTTTTAGGAATATTTATTTTATTTAAAATTTCTTTATTTTTATCTAGTTCTTTCTTTATAGCTTCTATTTTTTCTTTATCTTCTGGATCGTTTTTTTCTGTTAATTCCCTAAATAAATTTTCATAATACTTATTCATTTTTTTTATAACTTTTACATTTAAGCTCTCATTATCTTTTTTTTCTTCTTTTATTATTTCTATACCTTCATTTATTTCTTTATCATCCATAGAAAAGCTCCTTTTTTTAAATTTCTATACTTCCTTCTAATGCTACTTTTATCATATCGTT
The DNA here is from genome assembly GCA_964402195.1 of uncultured Clostridium sp. Taxonomy (GTDB): domain Bacteria; phylum Bacillota; class Clostridia; order TANB77; family CAG-508; genus UMGS1994. Next base: position 2,655 of record CAYOBB010000001.1, read on the forward strand.
TAAAGACTTCTCTCTGCTTCCGTGATGATAATGATTCTTTTTTAAATATTGAATCTACAACAGTTAACATACAAGCAGCTTTTCTCTTTAGTTTTTTAGCAGTATAAAACAAAGAAAATGATTCCATCTCTGCTCCTACTATATTTTCTTCTTTAGGAAATCTTTTTACTAACTCCTCTACATTTTCTATATATGGATCAAAACATTCTACACATGCAATATTTTCTTTTCTAATTTTTATATTATTATCTTTTGCTTTATTTTCTAAAAGAACATTTAAATCTTTATCTGCAATAGCAATATGTTCATCTTCTCCAGTCATATTTTTAGCAAAATTTCCTTCTGTATAACTTTTTTCTACTAATATAGTCTCTAGCAAATTAATATCTTCAGAATAAACGCCACATGAACCTATTCTAATTATTGCTCTAACATCATAAAATTTATACAACTCATAGCTATATATTCCCATACTAGGCATTCCCATACCAGATGCCATAACAGTTATTCTTTTTCCTTTATATTTACCAGTATACGCAAATATATTTCTAACATTATTTACTAATCTATATTCCTCTAAAAAATTTTCTGCTATATATTTAGCTCTTAGAGGGTCTCCAGGCATGATTACCACTGGAGCGATATCTTCTTTTTTCGATTCAATATGAGGTGTCATATCTTCTCCTTTAATTTTATTTGTTTTTATTATATCTTTAAATTTCCCTATTTGCAAGATGACTTTGGGAATTGGGAGAAAAAACATTTTTTTCAAATCAAAAATATGTTTTTCCTCCCAATCCCCAAAATCATAACATTTTAATATAATTTAAGAGCCTCTTCAATAACATCAGCCACTCTAGATACCTCTTCATTTTCTGGTTTAATAAAAAATAATGAATGGTTATCCTCTTGTGTCCTATATACAGATACTAAAACACTCCCACATCTCTCTCCTATAATTTGTTTATGTTTATTCCTAAAATTAAAATCTATAATATCACACATAATAACACCTCTTTTCTTTTGTTATATGTATATATTATCAATTTTAAAATCAAAAGTTTGTCGAATTTAACTATCTAAATCATTTTATTTAAATATTTCAAATATCTATACAAAGCCTAGTTAAATTATCACTATATTTTGTTTTGCATATAATAAAAATGTTGGAAAATCTTTATTATTATCATTTTTAATTAAAAGATGATTAGCTATATAAGAGAAAATCTTTACAACTATATTTAATAAATTAAAAAAAGCCTTGATATGTCTATTTTTCCAATAAACATATTAAGGTTTTTATACATAATAGATTTTATAATTTATTTCATTATGCGAAATAATTTTTCTATGCACTCTTAAGTTCTAATCTTAATTTATCAGCAATCATCGCAATAAATTCCGAATTAGTTGGCTTTCCTTTACTTGCAGATACAGTATATCCAAAAATACTTTCTACTGTTTCTAATTGTCCTCTTCCCCAAGCTACCTCTATTGCATGACGAATTGCCCTTTCAACTCTTGATGGTGTTGTTTTAAACTTATGAGCTATTTCTGGATATAACTGTTTTGTTATTTGATTAATCATCTCAATATTTTCTACAGTCATCATAATTGCTTCTCTTAAATATTGATATCCTTTAATATGAGCTGGTACTCCTACTTCATGAATCATATTTGTTACTAAAGCTTCTAAATTTTCTTCTTTCTTTTCTTTCATATCTATTTCTATATAATTTGATTTATTTTCTTTTACAAAGAAATTATTTTTTTGTGCTGTTGGTTGATAATTCTTTATATCTTCTATTCTCTTTATTAATACATCAATATTAAATGGTTTTACTACATAATACCCTGCTCCTAAATTAATTGCTTGTCTTGTAATTTTGTCTTGTCCCACAGCAGAAATCATAACACAAAATGGCTGTTTTTCTAAATTAGATTCATTTAGCTTTTCAAGGACTCCTATTCCGTCTAAATGTGGCATAATTACATCTAGTAGAGCTACATCTGGCTTTAATTCGCAAATTTTTTCAAAAGCTTCATTTCCATCTTTAGCCATTCCTATTACTTCCATATTATCTGTTTTGTCAAAATATCCCTTTAAAGTTGTTGCAAATTCAATATTATCATCTGCAATTAATATAGTTATCTTTTCTCTCACTTCTTTCTCCTTCCAAAATAAAAAAAATTGTAAAAAATTTACAATTCATATTATATTAATTTTATTTTGTAATATCTAGAGTCACAAGAGAATTTTTTCTAATTTTTACCATTTTATTTTATACAATTTGTTTCTTCTACAAAATCGTTATGTACTTTTCTCGTATTTCCAGCAGTTTATCTATTTCTATTTCTTTTTTCTCTATTTTATTTTTTAATTCCTCTTTTGTCTCCTTCGATAATTCAATATCTAAAATTACATTTTCTAAATATTCTGATTTAGTAATTAGAATATTGTTTTTTATACAATAATACTTTATTTTTTCCAAATCTTTATAATTTGTATATAATTTCATTTGGTATCCTAATTCTTTCTGTATAATTTGGCTTTTTTCAATTACTTTATCAGTAACTTCAGAATATGCTCTAACTAATCCACCAGTTCCAAGTAAAATTCCACCAAAATATCTTGTAACTATAACTAATACATTTGAAAGACCTTTTCCTTCTATTATTGAAAGAATTGGTGCTCCAGCAGTACCTGATGGCTCACCATCATCGCTAAATCTTACTATATTATCTTTATCTATTTTATATGCAAAACAGTTATGTCTAGCATCATAATATTCTTTTCTTATTTCTTTAATAATACTTTCTGCTTCATCTTCTGTCTCTACATAAAAAATATTTGCAATAAATTTTGATTTTTTTTCTACAATTTCAGCAGAAACATTTTTCTTAATTGTCTTAAACATATCTCTTTCCTTTATTATAATTAAATATAAACGTAATTTCTTATTTTTGGCACTACTAAAAATTAAATTAATTTATTATTTAATTGCTAATAGTGCATAACTTTAATCTTTATACATCCTTCCGCTCCCTTTTGTATTTATCCTTGTCCTGCTGTATAACCTGTCGAATAAGCAATTTGAAGATTAAAACCTCCTGTATAGCTATCAACATCTATTATTTCTCCAGCAAAATATAATCCACTTATTATTCTAGATTCCATTGTTTTTGGATTAATTTCTTTTATACTTACTCCACCAGCTGTTATAATAGCTTCTTCTATTGGTCTAAATCCTGTAAGCACTATTTCAAATTCTTTTAGTAATTTTACTAATCTTTTTCTTTCTTCTTTCGTAATTGCATTTACCATTTTTTCTGGTTCTATTTTACTTAAAACTATAACTTCATTAATCATTTTTTTAGGTAGTAACTTATCTAAAGAATTTTTAAACTGCTTATTTTTTAGATTATCAAAATCACGTCTTATTCTTAAATCTAATTGCTCCTCTGTAAGAGCAGGTTTCAAATCAATTATTAATTTAATTTTATTTTCTTTAAGTAATTTTTCTACATTTTTATATCTTAAAATATGAGCTGAGCTACTAAGTATTGTTGGACCACTTACTCCGAAATGTGTAAATAACATTTCTCCAAAGTCTTCATAAATTTTCTTGTCCTTTTCAGTATCTTTAATAACTATTTTTACATTTCTAAGACTTAATCCCTGCATAGCCTCACATTTTTTCTTCTCGGCCGTCATAGGAACTAAAGAACCTCTTGGAGCTACTATAGTATGTCCTAACTTTTCAGCTAAGATGTATCCCGAGCCATCTGATCCTGTAAGAGGATAACTTTTTCCTCCTGTTGCTAATATAACTTTATCAGCAAATATTTTTTCGTTTTCACACATTACTCCTATTACATTTTTATCATTTACTAATATGTCTATTACTTTTGTATTTAATCTTATCTTTACATTTTGTCCTTTTACTTCTTTTATTAATGCATTTAGTACATCTTGTGATTTATCACTTACTGGAAATATCCTATTCCCTCTCTCTTCTTTTACCTTAACACCATTTTTTTCTAATAACTCTATAATATCCTTATTTGAAAAGTTTTCAAATGCACTATATAAAAATCTGCCATTTCCTGGAGTATTTTCAATAAATTCATTCATTGGAATACTACTTGTTATATTACATCTTCCTTTTCCTGTGATTAATAGTTTTCTACCTAATGAATTTTCCTTTTCTAGCAATATTACATCATCTCCTGATTTAGATGCAGAAATTGATGCTATTAAACCAGCAGGACCACCTCCAATTATTATTGTTTTCATATTTTACCTCTTTTTTTATTTTCTTGTATGCAGACTTAGAGTCCTGCCCC
>CAYOBB010000001.1:7101-25683 GCA_964402195.1 uncultured Clostridium sp.
CAATGTTTTTATATATCTTTTTATTACCTTTTCCACAAATATTTGACAATCTGTTGCTAATTCTTTTTTATATTCTTCTTTTAAAACTTCATTATTTGATATAATTCTTATACCAACAACAGGAATATCAAAATCTTTGGCTACCGAATACACTGCAGCAGTCTCCATTTCTTCGCATAATGTTCCATATTTACTATTTAATAACATTATTCTGTCAGTTTCTCTATTCCAAATATCTCCGCTTCCTATTCTCCCAATACATATTTCTCCTGAGGTATATTCATCTTTAATTTCCATGATAAGTTCTATTAATTTTTTATCTGCTTTATTATACCCATGATGTATATCATCAGTATAAAAAGCCCTCATTCTCCAACCTGATAAATCTGAACCTTCTCCCTCTTCTCTTTTATCAATACGAAAACTAGTTAAATTAATATAATCTCTTCCAATTACTATATCTCCTCTGTGTATCTTTTTACCATGTCCTCCTGCTGTTCCCTGATTTATTATAGCAATCGGCGAAAAATTTATTGCACCTATCGTAGTAGCTGTCGCTGCACTTATTAACCCTACATTAGTCTTTGACACTATTACAGGATAATTATCTATTTCACCAATCCAAAATAAATGATTTCCTATATTTCTTTCTTCTACATTTTTTAATATACTTTTTAAATAGTATATTTCTGTATTTTCAGCACCTTGAACTAAAATAGGTTTTTTCATTTTATCCTCCACTTATTTCATATTTTGAATAGCCTTCAATACCCCAATCTTTCCATATTCATAAGTTAAACCTCCTTGCATAAATGCAACATAAGGTTCTCTTATAGGTGCATCACATGATAATTCTATTGATGAACCTTGTGTAAAAGCCCCTGCCGCCATAATAACCTTATCTGTATATCCAGGCATGTCCCAAGGTTCTGGTACTGAGTTAGAATCTATAGGTGACCCCATCTGTATTCCTTGACAATATTTTATTAAATCTTCACTATTTCCAAATTCAATTGTTTGAACAATATCTGCTCTCTTTTCATTATATAATGGAGATGGTTTATATCCAAGTTTTTCTAGCATTCTACTTGCAAATACTGCTGTTTTTAAACTACTTGCCACAACACTTGGTGCAAAAAACAAGCCTTGTAGAAATTGTTTATTAATTCCTAAGCTTGGGCCTACTTCTTTTCCTTGTCCTGGAGAAGTTAATCTCTCAGCAGCTAATTCCACTAATTCCTTTTTACCCGCTATATATGCGCCATTTGGAGCTATTCCTCCACCTAAGTTTTTTATAAGTGAACCTACTATTATATCTGCTCCTACCTCTAATGGTTCTTTAGTCCCAACAAATTCACAATAGCAATTATCTATCATTATTATTACTTCATTATTTACTTTTCTTATCTCTTTTATTATTTCTTCTACTTGTTCAATTTGTATACTTTTTCTTAACGCATATCCTCTTGAACGTTGTATTTCTATTAGTTTTACATTTTTTTTCTTTACTCTATCTATAATTTTTTGTGTATTAAAATTGTCATTTATTAAATCTATTTGTTCATATTTAATTCCATAAGACTTTAATGAACTTTTATTTTCCTCTATTCCTATTACACTATCTAAAGTATCATAAGGTTTACCACAAATACTAAGCATAGTATCACCTGGTCTTAACATTGAAAATAAAGCAACTGTTAGAGCATGAGTTCCAGAAATAAACTGACCTCTAACTAAGCTATCTTCAGCTCCTAATACTTTTGCAAAAACTTTCTCTATAGTATCTCTTCCTATATCTCCATATCCATAACCTGTTGTTTGATTAAAATGAATATCCGATATATTATTTTCTCTAAATGCATTTAAAACCTTTAAGCTATTATACTCACACGTTTTCTCTATTTCATTAAAAATTTTTTCTACTTCTTTTTCAGTTTCATCAGCTAATTTTAATAAATTTTCCTCTATTCCAAATTCTTTATACATTTTTTCTCCTTTTATATAACTACTCTTACATTGAATCTTGCAACCTATTTCCATTTTTATAGTATCTACCTATAAAAATAGGATTACTTATATCAGATTCATAAGTTGGTTCTAATATAATATCACCTCTACTATTAATTACTCCCCATTTTCCGTCTTTTTTTATTCCTGCGAATCCATATTCATTTACTTCAGTAACTTCATCGTAAATATTATCTAATACTTGTTCATCTAATACATTTACAAATCCCCATTTTCCATTTTTATTTTGGGCATATATTTCATTATTCAAATATACAGTCTTATTATCTACTTCTTTTCCCTCTAAAGTTAAATATGAAATATTATTTTCAGTTGTTAATTTTATATATCCATTTACTATATCCATATTTGCATTTTCAGCTGATACTATTTCTCTTACATTTGCAGAATAAATTATTATATTCTTTCCTACTGATGCCAAAATTAAATCTGTATCTTCTATTTGATTTATATAATCATATTTAGGTTCTATTACAGTTTCTTTATTTTTATCTATAATTCCATATTTATAATCTTTTGTCATCACTATATAATATTTTTCAGTTTTAGTTTTCTCTAAATTCATGTACTGTGGTTCTTCAACTTTTTTCCCAGTTAAATCAAAAGTGCTTGTCTCCCCATTTTTTGATACATTAACATATTCGCCAGCTACAATTAACTCCTCATATTCTGGTTTTATTATTTCTTTAGCATCCTTATTTAACAATCCATATGATTGATTTTTCTTTACAGTAAAAGTCTCAGAATCTTTATTATAATCTATACTAATATACATATAATCAATTAATGATTCTTTACCTTTATAAATACAATATCTACCATTTTGAGATGCAATAATATATTCTTCTTCATCTGATATTTCAAGTACTCGATAAATCTCTTCTTGTTCTATTTTCACAATAGTTTTTCCATTACTATTTAAGTATCCATATCTCATTCCTTCATCAGTTTTATTTCCAACTATATAACCAGCTGATTTATAACTACCGTCTTTATAAAATCCATCACCTTTTATCTCATCATACTTTTCTTTAATCAATATCTTTCCCTTAATATTAATTGCTCCATACTTTCCATCTCTTTTTACTTTTATTGCCCCATACTTATCTGGCATAGAATCAATTTCTTCATATATAGCTTTTGTTATTTTTTCACCTTCAAAACTAACTAATCCATATAATCCATTTTCTTTATATTTTAATACTGAATTGTTAATCTCTACAGTTCCATCCTCTTTTGTAATTGTAATTGCCTCTATATCTTCATAATTAGTTAATATTTTTTCTTTGCTATCATTATATACTTCATCTTTTCCATCTTTTTTAATTATAAATATTGGAATATCTTGATTTGGTATTTGGACTGAATCAAATTCAGGCTCTAAAATCACTTCTCCATCTTTTCTTATAACCCCTTCTTTCCCATTTACTGATAAATTCCAAAACTTATATTCTGTAGTACTTAATAAATCATAATCTTTATCTTTTTCTGACTTCTTATAGAAATATATAATTACGCTAATCAAAATTATTAAAATAATACTAAAACTAATTACTAATTTTCTCTTCATTTATTTATCTTCCTTTATTTTTTATGGATATATTTTATAATATTTGTACTTATTTATCAATAGAAATATTTTTTATTTGGTACTTTCTGTATCTTTTATAAATATTATATAGTATACCTAAAAATAGATTTACAACAATTTGGAGGAGATTATGAAGAACCTTAATGAATTAAAAATAAATGAAATTGGATATATTTCAAAAATTGATACAAATTGCTTAATAAAAAAAAGATTACTAGATCTAGGTTTTATTGAAAATACCAAAATTATCCCCATACTTAAAAGCCCTTCAGGAGACCCTCGTGCTTTTAATATTAGAAATACAACAATTGCAATTAGAAAAGAAGATTGTGACAAAATATTTTTAAAATAATATAATTATCTTAACGCATACCATATTGGTTTATGTTGTCTATCTTAAGTTAACGACACTTCATACAGTGCACCCTGACTCTATTGAATATGAAACAAAAAAACTTTGTGAAAAGTATTCACAAAGTTTTTTTATTGTCTTATTTCAGAAATAGAATATACAATGTTTCCATTATATTCTACCCCTTCTTCAGAATAAACTTCCAAAGTATTAAAGTTAATTATATAACCTCCTTCTATATCACTAATTCCTAATTGTGTTTTTATATTTTCATTAGTAAAATATCTATAATTCTGATCATTAATATCATTATCATCATTTTTATCTTTCAAGAGACCTTTTCCTTTTATTTTATCATAAGCGTCTATGCTACTTATTTCTTCTCCATAGCTTCCTTCTAATCTTCCTTTTAAATCGCTATCAACTTTCGCTCTTTCAGCTAAAGTTCTAACTCTTTCCTCTACAGTCTCTAATCTTTTTATAAAAGCAGTAACTTGCATATCTTGATAAGTTGAAATTCCAGTATAAGTTGCTATCGTCGCAAGTATTGTTATTACAATTACCATTATTACTAACGCTACTAGAGTTACACCATTTTCTTTTTTTATCATTTTACAATTATTCTCCTATTCATAACAATTATTATATATTTGATCTTTTTCAAAATCTTTATAACTGCTCAATGAGGATTTTTTAGTTTTTTCTTCAACATTTGCGCCTATCATCTGATATGTATTATTGGTGATTTTAGTTCCAGATTTATTAATCAATATAACTTCATTCTTTCCTTCTCTATTAATATTTGTACATACTAATAATTCTTTTGAATAAGTCAATTGTTCTATACAATCATATGGCTCTGTTATTTGATTTAAATTATCATCTAAATATATAATCTCTTCATTTTCATTTTTTATTAAATATCCCTTATCAAGAATTTCTACTTCTTTTGCTTCTAACTTTATATTTCCAGAATTATCTATAAATAATATCTTACTAAATTCAGAATTTGTTTCATAATTTTTAAGTAAAATATTATCATTTCTTACCTCTAGAATTTGATATTTTCCACTTATTTCAAATCTATCTCCATTTTGATCATAATACCCTTGTATCTGTCTAAATAAATTAAAAAATGGAATATATCCGTCATCATAAAATTCTTTATCTATACATTCAAAATTATACGTTTTATCTCCACTTTCTTTAACAACTTCAACGTATTCTTCCGTTAGCTCATAATTCTCAAATCTTTCATCATACCAAGCATCTCCTATACTATCTACATATTCATTCCATCCATCATAATCTGGCTCTAATATTTTATTTATTCTAAAATTATCTCCATAATAAATTTCATTATAGTTTTCATCAAATTCAAAATTTATTTCATTTGTATTTTCTTCATCATTATTTTCTATATATTTTTCATCCATAATATAAAAAGTTAAATATGAAGTATCAAGATTAATTTCATTTCTTGATTTTTGAGCATCTTCTATTTCACTAGAAAAATTTAATCTTTCTTTATAAATTTTTTGATCCGAATAAGGCAAAATTTTATTTCCTAAATTAACTTCTTTTTTATCTTTTGTAATTAAATAATAATTATCATCATTTTTAATAATTGCAATTTGATATAATTTATTATTAATATAAAATTCATAAAAAGATGACGTACAATCATCATATTTACATTCTATCACTTCTTCTCCTAGCTCATTTAAATATCCCCATTTTCCATCTCTACATACTGGAATATATTCTTCATTAACAATTTTAGGATTCAAACTAATTAACTCTTTTTTCAGATTATCTATATAGTTTTTGTTTTCATTGTAATAACTAAATGATTTTACTATTACAATAATATTTATAACACTCATTACTATTATGACAATTAATGAAAAAGCTGTACAAATAAAACCAATTATCCTTTCTTTTTCAGTAAAATTTTCATCTTGTCTTTTTATGTATACAAATTGCATTACTATAGCTAAAAGAGTCCAAACATCTGCTGGAAATCTAAAAACCAATATTAATATAGCATATATAATTACTACTATATCAAAAATAATATTTATTCTTTTTAAATTATTGTTCTTCTTATTATCTAAAATATCTTTAATAGCCAATAAAATAGGGAGAAAAACATAAACTATTTTTTGAAAAAGTTTGTAATCATTTCCTATTATATCTCCTATGTCTGGATTATCTAATATTATCGCAATACATACTAAAACAAAATTATCAATTGAAAAAATTAAATACCAAAAAAATAATTTTTTATCTTTTTTATTTTGAATAGCACATATAAAATTTACAACAGCAATAATTAACCAGAAAGCTATCAATAGTTTTATATAATAATTATTCACAAATAAATTATATATAAAATCATCATAAGCTACGGTCATCACTATCAGAGAATCCGCTTTAGATACAATATTTTGGAAAATATATATTACAATTATTAATATTAGAGTAAAAATATTTAATATTGATATTAAACTATTAAAATGTTTTCTGTTCATTAACCTATTCCTCTCCATACTTTAGTCCTATTGTGCATCCGCATAGTTCGATAAGAACATTTTAAATATACTATCAAAATCAAATGTTTCTATAGTTTCTGGATCTCCATATTCAACTCCATAAGTCTCTACTGACACATTTTTTATTACTGGCTGTATTACAGGAACTGCTTTTCCTGACTCATCTTGAGTAGTTTCTATTTCAGATATTTTATCTATTATATCCATCCCTTCTATAACACGTCCAAAAGCTGTATAAATTCCATTATAGCTTGTATCATTATCAGTTAGTATAAAAAATCCAGACGTAGCCGAATCATACATTTTATCTAATAAAGTATCTATATAATCTTCATAACCTAACATTTGCATCATGGCAATTTCTTCTTGATAATCAGTATAATCAGTCCTTACCATTGAAATTACTCCTCTTTCGTGATTTAACGTATTGTTTTTTGTTCCATTATCTACAAATTCACCTTCTATAGAATAAGAAGCATCCTCTTCCCCTTCTTCTAAATCTCTTATATCACTTAGTTTAGGACCAACTAAAACTTCTTCTTCTGAATCTTCTGGAATCTCTGTTAAATCAAGACCACCTTTAACATAATTATCACCTATCTCACTAAGAGTCTTATCATTATAAAAGCCTCTTTCAGATAATTTTATAAAATTCTTTACAGTATTTGGTGCTATATCTGGATATAATTCTATCTTTATAGTACCGTATCCCTCTATTTCCATACTTACAACAGGATTTTGTTCTTTATTAGTTAAAGCCCTTATATAATCAAATCCTAAAAATCCTAAAGTCCCTACTAAAATTATAATCAATAAAATTAAAATTATTTTTTTTAATCTATTCATCTTGAATCCTCTCTTTCTCATCCTACATTGATACAATTAGCAAATCTTATAGTTTAGACAGAAATGTACCTATCTAAATTACTTGAATTTTAAGTCTTATACTTCCTACTATTTTTATCTTAATCCTAATACACTCATTGCATCACCAATATTCTTTGCGCCTATTATATCTAATTTAAAATCTTCTTTCAATACTTTTTTATTACTTTCTGGAATAATACATTTTTTAAATCCCATTTTCTCTACTTCTTTTATTCTCTTTTCAATCATATTAACACTTCTAATCTCTCCTGTTAAGCCAACTTCCCCAATAACTACTACATCCTGGCTAATTGGTTTGTTTTTATAACTAGAAGCAGCTGAAAGAATAATTCCTAAATCAATAGCTGGCTCATTTACTCTTATACCACCAACTATATTTAAATATACATCTTGATTTCCAAGATTTACTCCACCTATCTTCTCTAAAACAGCTATAAGTAGAGTAAGCCTATTATAATCTACGCCATTAGCAGTTCTTCTAGGAAGTCCAAAAACAGTTTTGGAAGTTAAAGATTGTAGTTCTATAAGTATTGGTCTTGTTCCTTCTAAACTTGCAACAATTACTGAACCTGCAGCATTTTCTTCTCTTTCTGTAAGAAGTACAGAAGAAGGATTTGTAACTTCTACTAAACCTTCATTTCTCATCTCAAACATTCCAATTTCATTAGTAGAGCCAAAACGATTTTTTACACCTCTTAAAATTCTATAAGAAAAATATCTCTCACCTTCTAAATATAAAACAGTATCTACCATATGTTCTAAAACTCTAGGACCCGCTATGCTTCCGTCTTTAGTAACATGACCAATAATTACAGTAGTAATATTTTTTCCCTTACACATCTTCATTATTCTAGCAGTAATTTCTCTTACCTGACTAACACTACCAGGAGCAGATGAAATATCTTCTGAATACATAGTTTGTATCGAATCTATAATTACAAGTTTAGGATTAATAGACTCTATTTTATCTTCTATAACACCAACATCTGTCTCACCTAAAAACATAATATCTTCATTTTTTATTCCTAATCTATCAGCCCTAATTTTTATCTGTTCCCCAGACTCCTCACCTGAAACATAAAGTACCTGACCATCCCCTTTAATTTTATCGCAAATTTGAAGTATTAAAGTAGACTTACCAATTCCAGGCTCACCTCCGAAGTAAAGTTAAGGAACCTTTTACAAAACCTCCACCGAAGAACCCTATCTAATTCAGAAAAACCTGATTTTATTCTATTTATCTCAGTTTTCGAAATTGTATTTAAAGAAAGTACTTCTGAAATCTTTTTTACTTTATTTCTTCCACTATCTTTAACTACTTTTTCCTCTAGAAAAGTATTCCACTCATTACACGCAGGACATTTTCCAAGCCACTTAGGCGACTCATATCCACAGCTATTACAAAAAAATACAGTACTTGATTTTGCCATTTTATTCTCCTTTTAAATTATTCTATCAGAAAAAAGAGAAATCTACAATTAAATTACAAAAAATATCAGAGTAATTTCAATATTTATTACGAAATTATAATATTCCATGAAATTACCCTGAATGTACTATTTACATAGTTAAATCAATCCTAACTTAACCAATTTCTCAAGAACAATTATATACATTGCATGAGACCAAGTAAGTCCTATTACCCAAGTAGGAGATAAAGTCTCATTATTAACTTGTTCACCTAAGAAACCATGACCTGAACATGACTTAGCAACAAATTCAAAGCATTCTCTAGCCTTTTTTCTCTCACCAGTCTCTAAATAGTAATTTGCCATCCATAAATTCGCTATAGGCCAAGGGTTATATCCATCCATATATGTATCACCTTCATATCTTATATAACCACCTGTATATGTTCTAAGTGTCATATTCATTCTCTCTACTGTATTAATAATCTTCTTTTCTTTAGGAGAAAACATATTAAAAGGTGTAACAGCTCCTATAATGCTTATATCCAACCTATTATCCTCTGTATTTCTTACAAAACTTTTCTTCTCTTCATTATAGAAATTTTTTAAAACATATTCTTTTATATCTCTCATTCTTTTATTTATCTGCTTTTCCATTTTAGCAATAGCTTCTAACTTTAATCTATTATTTTCAAAAAACTCTTTTACCTCACTGTAAATATTAAGCATCGATGAATATGCACCAAATATTGCACATAAAGAATACATCGAAATTCCTTCAAACATCTCCCACAAATCGTAACTTTTTTGCATTTTATTAGTACTTTCAAAAATATCTGTAACATATTTCTCGATAAATGAAATAGCATTTTCGCACATTTTTAAGCAATCTTTTAGAAACTTTTTATCTTTAGTTTTTTTAAAATGACTATATACACCAAAAACAACACTTGCTGTTTCATCAATTTGATATCCCCAACACGGAGCAAGCCTTCCATCAGTATAAAAACGTTGTTCCCACATACCATTTTTACTTTGAGTCATTTTGCAAAAAACTTTGTAAAATTTCTCCGCTTCCTTTTCCATACCAATTTCATCAAAAGCAGAAGTAATAAAAGCAGCATCTCTTGTCCAACAATAAGAATATCTACCACATTTAGTTTTTTGTTCATCAATTTCAACACCAGCAGAAATTCCACCCGTCTTTTCATTTATCAATAAAGGAAATAAAAGTATTGTTCTTTTATAAATCTTACTTAGCACATAATTCTCATCTTTATCTGGAATCTGTATTTTATCATGATTTTTTAAATATCTTCTCCAATATTTTTTAGTATCATCTAATTCCTTTTTTAAATCTAATTTTCTAAATCTTTCTATTTCATTATCAAGCTCATTAACTAATGATTTTTCCTTATTATCATTCACATATATACATAACTCTAAAACTTTTTCTTCCCCAGGTTTTAAAGTTCCTATATCATACTCAATACTAGAATCAGGAGAAAGCCCAATATAATCTTTTCCACCTATTACACCGTTCATAATATTTGAACTAGAATTATTTATCTGGCAGTTATTTATCTTTTGTTTTGAAAAAGTACATACAGTAAAATCATGATTATATTGATATAAAGCATCATTTTTAAAATAACCACTAGTATCATTATTCTGATTAGTCAATAATTTTGAATAAGCTAAAAAATTAACCTTTAAATCAATATTATTTTTATTAATAAACTTATACTTTCTTACTAACAAATTCTCTTTTATTAACACATAATCAGTCTGAACAATCTTCAAATTAAAATATGTGTTTAAAATCTCTGTCATCAAAATATTAGTATCTTCTACATAATACTGCTTAAACACATTATTTATATCATTATGAAGATAAATCATAGCAGAATCATTTATCTTTACACCTGTATGAAAAAATTCAAAAAACTGTTTATAATCTGGTGCTTTATTAAAAAGTCTAATCATTTCTCCTTTCTTAGTAAAACTAACAGTCATGTCTTTATTACCAATAATTGCATCATTATAATATTTTGTTTTCATAGTAAAATCCTTTCTTCTTTTTTCTCTGTCTATCCTTGGTCGACCAATTTCAACCTCTACAACCTTTGCAATACATTTTCTACTTTTTAATTATTTCAATATATTCCTTATCTGCTCCTCTAAATTTTGAACCTTTTGGCTTAAAACCTGCATATCTCCATTTTGACTCTCTTTAGATATTTTTTCTGTTCTAACTTTTTCAGACATATCATTAATCTCATCTTTTAATTTATCTAGCTTATCTAAAATTTCTAGCCTTAAATATCTTTCTTTTATATTATTACTATACTCTAATCTATCCTCTAATTTTGGAACATCTTTTAAATCATATCTCTCACCAAATTTAGGAATAGTAACTGGTATAGAAGTACTCTCTTCAATTTTCTGTTTTAATACTGCTTGAGAATCCTCCTCACCATGAACTAAAAATATGTGACAAGGTTTCTTTATAAAAGAATAAACAAAATTTAAAAGCCATTCTTGATCAGCATGACCTGAATATCCTTCTATATACTCTATTCTAGCATTAACAGATATCTCTTCACCAAATATCTTTACCTTTTCAGCGCCATCAACTATTCTTCTGCCTAAAGTCCCAGGAGCCTGATAACCGACAAATAAAATTGTACTATTAGGATTCCATAAATTATGTTTTAAGTGATGTTTTATTCTTCCTATATCACACATTCCGACTTGCTGAAATTATAATTGAAGGATAATATTCTTCGTTTAAAGCTTTAGATTCATCAGCTGTTCTAGTAAACTTTAATCCTGGAAATTCTAATGGGTTATCTCCATGTTTCAATTTCTCTTGGATTTCATCCTCAAATAAATCTGTATTTTTATTAAAAACCTCTGTAGCAGAAATTGCAAGAGGACTATCAACAAAAACTGGCACTTTCATAAGCTGTCTATACTTTCTTTGAAATTCTTCGTCATCTTTGTGTTCTTCTTTTAACTTGTCTATTTCATATAAAATTTCCTGAGTTCTACCTACAGCAAAAGAAGGGATAATTACTCTTCCACCTTTATCTAAAGTAGAAGAAACAATATCTAAAAATAATCTTGCCTTATCATCATTTCTGATATGTAGCCTATTCCCATAAGTAGATTCCATAACTAAAAAATCTGCATCTTCTATCATTGTAGGAGAATCTAATAGTGGGATATCATTATTACCTATATCTCCTGAAAATACAACTTTTTTAGTCTCTCCATTTTCAGTTACCCATATCTCTATTATACTAGACCCAAGCATGTGTCCAGCATCATTAAACCTTATCTTTATATTCTCATCAACATCTATTATTTCATCATAACGTACCGGCTTAAATATCTCTATAGATTTAGCAGCTTCTTCAGCAGTATATAAAGGCTCTAGTGGTTTTTTTCCAGCTCTCTCTCTTTTTCTATTTTTCCATTCAGCCTCATTTTCCTGAATATGTCCACTGTCAGGAAGCATTATAGAACATAAATCACAAGTAGCTTTTGTTGCATAAATTGGACCTCTGAATCCTTCATTATATAATTTTGGAATTCTTCCAGAATGGTCAATATGTGCATGAGTAAGTAACATAAAATCAATTTCAGATGGAGAATATAAGAACTCCTCCTCATTTTGCATTTCCTCTTCATCTTTACCTTGATATAAACCACAATCAACAATAAATTTTTTCCCAGCAGCTTCTACTAAAAAGTTAGAGCCAGTAACAGTCTGAGCTGCTCCTAAAAAAGTAATATTCATAACTTATATCCCTTTCTTATAAATTTATATTTTTTTGAAGAGCACGTTAGAGTATCTAAGAATTAAATCTTGGCACTATTTTAAATTAAATAAATGTATTTATTAAAGTGCCACGTAAGCAACCAAACGAACAAAGTAAGTGCGATTGGAGCAACCTACAATTTCTAAGTTTTTAAGGTTGCGACACACAAGGCACAAAAATAATACATTTATTTAATTTTCACTCAACCTAACACTAATTAAGCCCTTACAATTAAAATTAACCAAAAAAGTTTCCATATTTATTCGTGTGCAAAGCTATTTTTAAAATACATATAAAGGAACTTTCTTTTTAAATTTTACAATAAAATTTTTTTTCTCAATATTAAAAGGAATTAATTCTTTTTTCTCAAGAACATCATTATCAAAAATCATAATAGCCAAATTTTCATCTTCCTTTTTTAAACTAATATCTATATCCTCAAAATTTATAATTTGACTATCAATAACCTTTGAAATGATATTATAATTCATTTCAATATCTTTGCAAAAGACATTGAAAAATTTATTTTCACACGCTTTAGTAATAGTTTTCTTCATTAATTTTTCTACTAAACTATTAAGAACTTTTACATCTTCAATTTTCACTTCAGTATCTATACGTAATTTTTTATAATATCTTAATTTATAAAGTATCTCAATATATTCATCTTTTTCTGTAATATATTCAATTTCTTTATCAATACACTTTAAAATTTCTTTTTGAAATAATTTCATATATTCATCAATATCTATATTCTCATCTTCTATAATACTCATTATTTCAATTTTTTCCTCTAAATCTCTTTTTAACTCTGCATATTTAGAAGGTTTAACAATTTCTGTTAGATATTTAATTCTTTTTTTTCTCTCTTCCTTCTCTTTCTGAAGAATATCTACTAAAGTACTAATATTAAATAATTTTTTATCTTCTGACAACTCTTCATTTCTTCTATTATATTCTTTTAATAGTAACTCCTGATTATTTATTATTACATCAATTTGCTCAAGTCTTTTACTAATTTTATCTTTTTCTTTGGAAATCTTAAGAATATATTCTGTCTTATTTTTGATTTCTGAATATATCTTTAAAATTTGATTATATTTTTCCTTATACATTTCTTTATTTTCAGAAAGAGCAAACAATAGCTTAAAAAGAGAAATATAAAAAGATTTCATTATTTTTTCATCATAATCTTCTTTTAATCTCTTCTTCATTTCTAGAATATAATCATTCTTAGGTGAAAAATCATCTTCCCATCTCTTTAAGAAAGCTTCCCCAAATATAATAGCAAGTCCTTGATAAAGTAAATTACATACATTATTTATTTGTTTATCACCATCAACATCCCAAGACCAACCATTAAAATTTCTTATAACTTCAGTCTTATTTAAATTACTTCCCTCAGATAATAATTTTTGAAACACATCTTTTATATAATCATATTTTTTATGAATAAAAAAATATTTAGGTTTAATATCAGCAATACCATACAACAAAGCAATTTCTGTAGGATATGAATAAATCTTTTTCTCTCTTTCCTCTGTTAAAGCAAGAGTATTCTGCCTTTTAAGAGACTGTATCTCTTCTTTTTTAGGATCTAATAAATATATATAATTACAGTATTCATCAACATCTTTTATAATCTCTTCTAAAAATTCATTTTTACTAGTATCAACCATCTTTATTTTTGCATAATCATTATAAGAAGTTTCTATTTTATAAAACATACTTAAAAGAAGGTTTTTTGTATCTTCCAAAAAACGTTTTTTCTCCAACAATTGATCTAAAATATAATTATAATCTTTTAGTTTTGAAAACAATTTCTTTTTCAAGATACTTTAAACCTCCTTTCTTTAATTTATTTTATTTGACGAGCAGACAATGGTGTCTGCCACTACATCATTTGCAATTAATTTATACTAGCTTTATTTTGACGAAGGATTTATATTATTTTTACGAATAAGTTTATACCTACTCTACTTCTACATCATTTGGTGACATCTTAAGCTCAGCCCATCTCTCTTTTGTCATCAAAACTTCTCTAGGTTTACTTCCCTGATACCCAGAAATTATCCCACGTTCTTCCATCTGATCTATAATTCTTCCAGCTCTAGCATATCCAACTTTAAATTTCCTTTGTATCAATGAAGCAGACGCAGAACCAATTTCGATAACAGCCTCAATCGCATCAGCTAAAAACGGATCAGCTTCATCATCTTCAGAATTCTCTGCTAATTCTTTATCTGTTGAATTTGCTTTTTCTATTTTTTCCAGAATATCATCATTATATGTTACTTCTCCGTCTTTTTTTAGAAAATCAACTATTTTTTCAACTTCTCCATCTGAAATAAACGCTCCTTGAAGTCTAATAGGCTTTGGAACACCCGAAGGGTAAAATAACATATCACCTTTACCCAATAATTTTTCTGCACCAGCTTGGTCTAATATCGTCCTTGAATCTACTTGTGATGATACTGCAAACGCAATTCTAGAAGGAATATTCGCCTTAATAATACCAGTAATTACATCTACAGAAGGTCTTTGAGTAGCAATAACTAAATGCATACCAGCAGCTCTAGCCATTTGTGCTAATCTACAAATAGCATCTTCTACATCATTTGGCGCTACCATCATTAAATCTGCAAGCTCATCTATAATAATAACTATTTGTGGTAATTTACCCTCTATCTGTTCCTGGTCTAATATAGCATTATATCCCTTAATATCACGAACTCCCTTTTCTGCAAACAAACTATACCTATTTACCATTTCTTGTACCGCCCAAGACAATGCACCAGCTGCCTTTTTAGGGTCAGTTACAACTGGAATTAACAAATGAGGTATTCCGTTATATACAGAAAGCTCAACAACTTTAGGATCAACCATTAATAATTTTACTTCACTAGGTTTAGCCTTATATAAAATACTTGTAATAAGAGTATTTATACATACACTCTTTCCAGAACCTGTAGATCCAGCTATTAAAACATGAGGCATTTTTGCAATATCAGTTACAACAGATTCCCCTGCAACATTTTTTCCTATGGCAAATGCTAACTTTGATTTAGCTTCTGTAAATTCATCACTTTGTAAAATATCTCTTAAAGCTACTGACTCTTTATCTTTATTTGGAATTTCAATGCCAACTGCTTGTTTTCCTGGAATAGGTGCTTCAATTCTTATACTCTCTGCTGCTAAGTTAAGCGCAATATCATCTGCAAGCTTTGCAATCTTACTTACTCTTACACCTTCTGCTGGCTTTAATTCATATCTTGTAATAGCAGGACCCACTGAAACATTTTCAACTTTAGCAGAAACTCCAAAACTATATAATGTCTTTTGTAGTTTTGTTGCTATATCTGTTAAAGCCTTTTTACTTCCTCTACTTCCTTTTGAACTACCTTGTGACAATAATTCTATTGGTGGAAATTCAAAATTTTCATCATCAATTGTATGAGTATAATGTTCTAATTGTAATACCTCTTTTGTTTTCTCTTGTTTCTCTTCATGAACTTCTTTAAATATATTATTTAGTTCATCAGGTCTAGTCTCTTCTTTTTTCTCCTCCATATTTTCGTTTTCGCTATTTTTAGAATTAAATAAACTAAACTTAGAAGATTTTTTCTCTGGTTTTTCATTATAATTATTAATTACAATTTCATCTTGAATTAATTCTACACTTTCAGGTTGTTTTTTAGCCTTTTCCTCTTTTTCTTCCTGTCTCTTTCTCCTTCTTGATTCTCTACGTTCCTCCATCTGAGCTCTTTGCATTTCTCTTTCCTCTTGCATAGACTCTTTTCTTTCTTCCGCTCTATCTATCATATCTAATAAAAGTTCTGTTGGTTTCAATCCCAAAATATATATAGCAGAAATAATAGCAATTCCTATACATAAAATAGTCGCACCAACATTACCTAGAAGGTTAGTAAGTGGAGTAGCTATTATAGCTCCAATAGCTCCACCTCCCTGATTTCCGATTCCCTGGTTATAAGCCTCCTTTACAATTTCTTCAAAAGTCACATTATCAGAAAATTGAATATGCGAAAACTTATAAATATGCATAATACAAGAAATGCAAAGCAAAAATATTAAATACTTTGTAAGCTTAGAAAAAGTATATTCTTGACTCTCCTTCGCCATAGAAACAGCAATAACAAATAACCCAATTGGTATTATGTATTTAATCCAACCTACCAGACCTCCTAAGACTGGACTTAAAAAAGCTCCTACCTTTCCTGCATTAGTATAAATAAGTACAGCAAGCAAAACGCTCAATATTATCATCGAAATAATTACTAAATCTAAATCTACATTTTTTTTACTCTTTTGTTTAGTTCTTTTACCTTTTCTTTTTGCCACTTTACTCCTCCTACATAATGTAATATAAAAGCCAGAAATCGGTAATCAATATTCTATTATTGATTTATTTCTGGCTATATATATATATTTATTTCCGATTTATTTTAATTCTTTTCTATTATTCTTAATTGTCTCAAGTGCATCATGCATAGTAGCCTCTACTACCTCCATATTTGACTTTATACTATTAATTGTATTTTCTATATTTTCTAAAATATTATCAGCATATTCTTTTGTACCCTCAGACATCTCTTTAGACATCTCATTAGCAGTCTCTATAATTCTCGCCTTTTCTTCATAAGCTTTTCTTGTTATTTCATGTTCATCAATCATAGCAATAATTCTATTTTCTGCTTCTTTTACAATATCATCAGCTTCCTTTTGAGCCTCCTCCATTATTCTGCTTCTTTCTTCTTTAACCCATTTTGCCTGTTTTAATTCATCAGGCAATTTTAGTCTAATCTCTTTTATAATATTTAATATATCTTCTCTCTCTACAATACCTTTATCAGTAAATGGTACTTTTTTGCTATTTTCTATAATCTCCTCTAAAGTCTCTAAAAGAGTGAATATTTCCATGTTTTACCCCTTTCGAACAATTATATTCTCGAAATTTTTTTCAAAAATATAAGATAAACTCTTCCATACTTTCTTGTATCATTTACATCCAAATCAATACTCTTTATCTCTTGTAATATTCTCTGTTTTTCATCTGTTTCAGCAATAATCAGTGTATCTTCTTTTAAGATATCCAAACTAAGCATCAATTCTAAGGACTTAATAATTCCATTACTCTTATATGGAGGATCTAAAAAAATAATATCAGGCTTAATATTCTCAGTTTTTACTTTTTTAAGTGCAACCTGAAAATCAGAAAGATATACAACCGATTTATCTTTCATTCTTACTTTTTCAATATTTTGTTTTATAATTTTAATCGCTTCTTTAGAATTATCACAAAAAATCGCAAGTTTAGCTCCCCTACTAAGAGCTTCTATTCCAATAGCACCACTTCCAGAAAATAAATCTAGAATAACAGAATCTTCTAATTCACTATTAATAATATTAAAAAGAGATTCTTTTACTCTATCTAAAGTTGGTCTAGTATTTTCTCCTTTTAAAGTATCTAAATGTGTTCCTCTAGCTACCCCACTAATTACTCTCATATTCTATCTCCGATAATTCTATATGTATATTTTATTTTAAATATATAATAAGTCAATAATATTAACAAAAATGTAACGAAGAATTAATTCCCATGTAATATTTAGTTAACTCTTTGTAATATTTTTATTTATAAAAATCAATCTTCTTTACGACCACCGCCTTATATTTTTTTCGAGCAGGCATGGAAACCTGTCCCCCTACAGCGTCTTCATTGTATTTATTTGTTTGCCTTTTTCTTCTCTCTATTCTGGGCGGACACAAAACCCGCCCCCTACAGTATTTGCAATATTTTTAAGAATTTTCTTCAAAGAGTGGGCGAACACGTTCACCCACTATCACCTACAAAAAAAATAATAAATTTATTACAAACGTTGTAGAGGTCGGTCTCGACTGACTCGAAAATATA
>CAYOBB010000002.1:0-23156 GCA_964402195.1 uncultured Clostridium sp.
TTTTTACCTCAATTCTATTTATACTATAAATTGATAAATTTTTCAACTAATATTTAGGAGTTCCGTATCCCATAATTTGAACATCATCTAAAGAGTACATTCTTTCTTGACATTTATCGCTAGAATTTCCTTCTATTGTATAAACAGTTTTATTTGAAATATCGGTACGAGTTACTATTCCAACATGGTCTGAGCTTCCATCTTGATTGCCATTATCATCATACCAGTCAAAGAAAATTATATCTCCAATAATAGGATAATAACTCTCTCCTCTATCATTCCATTGATTATGTTCTTTAAACCAGGATATACCATCATTGCAAGCCGAAAATTTTGGTATAATACCTTTATCTATGTATCCACATTCGTTTGCACACCATGACACATAGCAAGCACACCAAGCAACATGTTCTTCAAACCCATACCATTTCCAGAATTTATCTCCTCCCTCATTTCCTATTTGTGCTTTTGCAACTAAAACAATTTGAGCACTCGGCATTTGAGAATAATCGTAGCTTTCATCTCCATCACTATTAAATAATACAGCTACAAAACCTCCAATTAAAGCAATAATCAATATAATAACAACAGCAATCCAACCTCCTGCCATAATAAGTGAAACAAGAGCTTTTGTTGCAGCAATGGCTACTTTAATTGCTTTAATTGTAGCTTGTACTGTCACTTTTATTCCTTTAGCAGTAACTTTTGCAACATGTTTTGATACTTGAACTGCTTTTTGAGAAAATTTCAAAGATTCTTTTGTAACCTTTTGAGCATTCTTTATAGCATTTTCTGTAGTTTTGATACTTTTTTTAGTTAGTCTAGTTGCTTCTTTTCCTGTTTTGATAGTTTTTCTACCATTTATTTTTATAGTTTTTTTAGTAGTATTTTCTGCAATATTCTTCACTTTATTTTTAGCAATTCTTTCAGCCTTTGCATTTCTGTATTTTGTTTTTAATTGAGCCACTTTTTCTTTTCCTTTTATTATATTTTCTTTTGTTTCTTGTACTGATTTTTTGCCATATTCATTAAATTTTTCTGTTCCTTTTCTTGCAGAATAATTTATACTACCTTGTACTTTGGTAGTTGCAAAGTTTTCAGGATTTTCATTAGCTTCTTCTGAAGAATATTCGTTTATTTTTTCTTTAGCAGTAATTAAATTGTTTTTGAACTTTTCTGTTTGCACAACTGCCTTATCAATAGTTTTTATTGTGCCTTTTACCTTCGTTTTTATATCAGCCATAGGATTACACCTCCTTTGCTACTACAACAATTCTTCCATTCTTTCTTGAATATTCACAAGTAGATAATGTAATTAACTTATCTCCATAATTTGCAGTTTTACCTGTTTCATAAAGTTGTAATTTTTTAACTTTAGAGACATAATTGTTAAAATCTTCGCTATCTTTTGCATTATTAAATAAATAATACTTAAATTCATTTTCACTATATACAACTGTTTTAAATACAGCTATTATTTCGTAATTGTGTTCTATTGTTAAGTCATTTTGAAATGTGTAAAATTTTATAAATCTATGTTCTTTATAAAAAGATTCTTTTTTATAATTTTCTAATTCTCCAAACATTGAATTATTTTTAATGTGATGTCCATATATAACTAAATTATCGCTTGTATTTACATCACAATACTTTGCTAAATAAGGAGTTCCATAATAAGAATAATTTTTGTACACATTTCTTCTTAAATAATAATCTTCATTTTGCATAACAGGATAATTTATATTTGTTCCATCAATTTTAATCCAACCTACTAAATCATTATTTAATGCATATAAATCTTTTAAATCAATAGTTTCAATAGTATCTTCAGTATTGTCGATTATTTCTATTGTTACAATATCTTGTATTTCTTCATACTCTTTGTTTAAAGCTTTATTTTTAAGAACTTGCTTAAAAAAGAAATAACTACTAATAGCTAAAATAACTATTAGTAGTATAATTTCAAAAATGTTAAATATATTTTTTCTTTTATTCATTATCAAATTCTCCAGGTTTCGTACTCATCAATTTATATAATTCTGTATTTTTAGGATAATGATTAACAAATGGGACAAGGCTACTTCCAACTTTTAATAAACCTTCACCTGGTCCAACATTTGTTATATAACTCATCTGTAAATCAGATATATTTAATAATTTTGCAAGTTCTATTCTATCGGTGCTTGCCTGATTTAGCATTACAATAAATTCGGAGTTAGCAAGCATAGTTCTTGCTGTGTGGCTCTGTAATAAATCTTCTACATTTTGTGTGATACCAGTACAAAAAGCACCATATTTTCTAACTCTCTTCCAAAGAGTAAAAAGAAAGTTAGCAGAATATTCATATTGGAATAATAAATATATTTCATCTATAAATATATATGTATTTTTACCTTTACTTCTATTTGATGTTATTCTATTTAAAATACTATCAAGTACAACTAGCATTCCTATTGGAAGTAATTGTTTACCTAAATCTAATATATCATAACAAATTAAACTATTATCTGTATCAACATTTGTATTTTTTGCAAATGTATTTAAAGAACCATTTGTAAATAATTCTATTGCAAGTGCTATTTCTTTTGCTTCAGGTTCTTGTTGTTTTAATAAATCTTCTCTAAAGTCTTGTAATGTTGGTGGTATTCCTTGATAATTACCTTGTTGAAATACTCTATATACGTTCGCTGTACACCTATCTATAATAGATTTTTGTTTCGGACCAAGATTTCCACTTCCAATTAATTGCTCACATAAAGACAAAATAAACTCTGATTTTAGGATTACAGGATTTGCACCATCTCCATATTCAGAGTTCATATCCATTGCATTTATATGATTGTTACTTGTAGCAGATATTTTAATTACCTCTCCACCCATTGACCTAACTAAAGGCGAATACTCGCGTTCTGGGTCTATGATAATAATATCAGCATTTTTATCTCTTAATTTTATAGATGATATTTCTTGTTTCCCTGTAAAAGATTTGCCACTTCCACTTACTCCTAAAATAAATGAATTACCATTTAAAAGCTGTTTTCTGTCTGCTATAATCATATTCTTACTTATTGTATTTTGACCATAAAAAATACCATTCTCGTGTCTTATTTCTTGCACTTTGAATGGCATAAAAGCAGCTAAACTTTCTGTTGTTAATGTTCTTAATATATCTATCTTTCTTTGTCCAAAAGGTAATACAGTATTAAGTCCTGAAGTTTGCTGAAAATTTAATATTCCTAATTGGCATAAATGCTTTCTTGCAATTTGCTTTATTGAATCTGTGTCATTATCTAGTTGTTCTTTACTTTCAGCAGTTAAAACTAATGTTATTACTGCTGAAAACATTCTTTGATCTCTAGTTGTTAAATCATCTAAAAACTCTTTACTCTCATTTCTCTGTTGTTCCATATCATAAGGAATAATAGCACTAAAATTATTATTTGCATTTTGTTTTCTTTGCCAGTTAGTTATATTTGTTTCAATACCTAATCTCCTATTTTCCGCTTCTCTTACTGCTTCATCCATTGGTATTGGAATGACATCAATAGATAACATCATGTTTCTATTTAAATCAGTTAGTTCTGTTACCATACTATCTTTTATAAAACTTGGATATTCTTTTAAGAATAATACTCTTGCATATCTATTACCTAGTTTTATATTGTCAACATGAAATTCTACATTGTCAGGACAAATATAATCTTTAAAATCATGTCCTTTTTTCATACATTCATGTATATTAAAATTGAATGATGTTTCTTCTCCTGTTCTATAAAAATCATGTATTATTCTTAATCTCTCTTTTGCATCAAGTTCAATACATTTCGAGCCTAAAGAATTAAAATGACTTATTAAATCAGCTCCTGTTCTTGCAAAATAACTTCTAGCCTCTTCAACAGATTTTTTATATACAGAGATAGTTATTAGTTTTTCTTGAACTATCTCATTAGATTTCTTTGTTTGAGATAATAGCATTTGATTATATTCTTTTCTATATTTATCTAATCCATCATTTTCATCTTTTAATAGCATTGTCCTTGCAAAGTCTAATTTGTTGATTCTTCTATTATTTATAGTAATCTTGGTTGTAGCTCCAGTATCTAATGAATTTAAAATCTCTGAATATTCTAAAAACATTGTTTCTTTATCCTCACGACTTGCTACTGCATAATTTATGTCTAAAAATTTAAAGGATTTTGAATATTTATTACGACTTACTAGAAATATACCATCATCCCAAATAGCTTTTATAGGAATAATATTTTGTACTTTTCTTGGAATTTTAAACTTTTCTTTATCTTGTTTAAATATTCTCGCTAATGTCCTCATCTTCTTTTCTCCTTTCTTTCTTTAATTTATTTTTCTTTAAATTTTTTTCTTTTTTGGTATTTCTTATATCTTTAAATTGAATATTTTCAATCTCTTCTTTATAAACTTCATAATATAAATTAGAAGCTTCAAAGCATAAGTGCTTTGGTGTTATTAAATATTGAAATAAAACTACTAAAAATTTTTCAGCAGTTAATCCGTTATATTTAATAAAACCTAAAACAGCAAATGGAGTAGCCCCTAAAATACACATCCATGATAATGTTTCAATTCCAAAAAATGGTTTAAAAGCAAAATATAAAATTACAGCTACTCCACATGCCAATATAGAAAAAATGAACTGCCTCATAGACAGTCCAAAAAATATACTTTCAGTAAATTCTCTTATATCTTTATTTATCTTAACTTCCATTTCTACCTTCCTTTCCTATAATCCCATCATCTCTTTTACAATTCTGTCTGACATTCTTACTGCTCCCACCAGAACTAACATATTAAATATTAATTCGCCGACATATTTCCATACCATTGTTACTGCCTCAGCACCTTCATCAACAGCTGGAGCTGAAGATGCAAATACGGAGAATATTACGCAAGCAAGAATTATAACTGCACCTTCTAAACAAACTCCTGCAAAAGATTTTAAGAAACTTCTACCTATTTGTTCTGTAGGTTGTCCTGCAAATGTTGATAATGGTATTGGAGATATTGCCATATACATATATATCTTAAAGAACCTACCATATACAGTTAATATTAAAATAAATGACAATACAGTTATAAATAAACTACCAAGCAATGTTACAGCCCATAATGGTATTTGTTCAAAGAATCCTAAATTATTTATTGCATCAACAATTGTTCCTGGTAATGATGTTGGAGAATTTAATAAACTAGATTTCGCAAGAATATTCATTGTTATTCCATTTCCAATATCTAATACTGCATTCATTATTTCCAAACCATAAGTTACAACAATTTTTGCTATTGCAAACCTTATAAAGAGTCGCAGAGCATGTTCAGGCTTTTTTACTTCGGTAAGTGAGCCACAAGTTTTCATTACTCCTACAACAAAGAACAATACAAGTAAAGCAAGTCCAATTGCTTGCATTGCTCCATTTATATTCATTATTACATCCCAAATTGCTCCTCCCTTAAAATCTTGAGGATGTGTTCCTACTAACTGATATATTTCAGTTAACTTTCCATTCCAAGTGTTTAGTGCATTCTCTAAATTTCCTTGTATCCAACTCACATTTAAGCACCTCCCATCTTAATTTTTTAATACTTATTTGTTTTTATCCACCAGTTATTAGTGATAATATTTCTTTTGCAAATGTAATTACTATCCCTCCTGCGAGTGTCATAATGCCATTTGCCCTTTGTGTTGGATCATGAGATTTTAAACTCATA
The DNA here is from genome assembly GCA_964402195.1 of uncultured Clostridium sp. Lineage (GTDB taxonomy): Bacteria > Bacillota > Clostridia > TANB77 > CAG-508 > UMGS1994. The sequence continues at coordinate 5,743 of CAYOBB010000002.1, forward strand.
CCTACTTGGACAATACCAAAACCTAAAATTATCATACCTACAGCTCTTATTAATCCAAATATAAAGTTTGATAAATTATTAACTACAGTTAATGGATCATCAGTTGCAAAAACATTTGATGCTTGTAAAAAGTTCAAAGCTACAACATAGCCTACTATAAAAACTCCTCTTATTAAAATTTTCTTTCCTAAATTTGATTTTTTATTATTTAAAACTAATTTTTTCATTTTATAAAATTTCCTTTCTTTTTTGATTTTAGGTAACAAAAAAAGGCTATAATAGTTAAGATTTAACTTAACCACTATAGCCCATTAAATTGCAACCTATTTATTTTTTAATTATCTACTATATTTTTATCTTCTGTATTATTTTCTAACTCTTCAATGTAGTTATCTAATTCTTCATCTGTTAATAATTCATAATCAACTTTTTGTATAGTCATATCAATTATATTCTCTTTTGATAAATCTACATCATCAAGATTAAATGATATACTTCCAGTTGAATTATCAACATTTCCATGCTTATATACTTTACCTCCACCTATTGGAGTTCTATTAGCATTTGGATGTCCTTTTAAATTAAATTTTAAATCTTTCACTGGTCGTTCTCCTCTTATAAATAATAATGCATATTTATTATCTAGCATTCTTACTTCATCAGGAGTTAAAAGTTCTCTACCTGCCATTTGGTCATTTGTAGAATAACTCCCATGACTTCCATAAGAATGTCCATAAGTATTTGTATCAATAGTTGCTTTTCCAAGCAATTCAGATACATACTTATGTGTACTTTGCTCATTACCTCCCAAATATAAAAATTCATCACAATTTCCAACAATAGATTCCCATTGTTTTTCAAATAAAGCTTTTAATTGTGCTAAATTCTGTAAAATTATACTTACAGATACTTCTCTAGACCTCATCACAGACAATATTTTATCAAAATCGTCTGGCAAACTAACATTAGCAAACTCATCCATTACAAAATGAACATGGATAGGTAAACTACCACCATATTTGTAATCTGCTAAATAAAATAATTGTTGGAATAACTGTGTATATAATATACTTACTAAAAAATTAAATGATGTATCATTATCAGGTATAAGAGCAAATAATGCAACTTTCTTTTCTCCAAGTGATTGAAGATTTAATTCATCTGTTTGTGTCATAGATGCTAAACTATCTAAATTAAATTTTTCCAACCTAGAAGCTAAAGTTACTTGAATTGATTTTAATGTTTTAGCAGAACCACTATGATAAGCTCTATAATATTTTAAAGCAATATGTTCTGGATTTCTTGTTTCTAACCTATTAAATAACATATCTAACGGAGAAACATAATCGTCATCATCTTCTTTTACATCTCCTGCTCTTAATAGTTCCATAACTATTACAAAATTTTGTTCATCTTCAGGAGCTTCATATTTTAGATAGAAGATTAATGCTAATAAAAGCATACTAGCCGCTGTATCCCAAAATGGGTCTTGACTCTGACTTCCTTTAGGAGTTGTTGATTTAAAAAGATTAGTTACTAATTTTTGAACATCATTATCAGTTTTTAAATATACAAAAGGATTATAACAATGAGATTTACTCATATTAATCAGATCTAACACTTTAATCTCATATCCTTCCTCTTCTAATAAATTCCCTGTATCCCTTAAAATCTCTCCTTTAGGATCTAGTATTACATAAGAAGTATTAGCTTGTAAAACATTTGGTTTGCAATAACTAAAAGTTTTACCTGCACCACTACCACCTACTACTAAAACATTAACATTTCTTTTGTGTTTCTTACCATTTAAACCTAGTGCAACATTTTTAGTTAATAACTTATTCATATTAGCACTTTGTTTGTATTTCTTATTTAATTGTCCTGCATTGCCCCATTCTGCAGAACCATATTCTTCTTTTCTTCTATAATTTTTCCTGGTAGATTCATATACCATTATTCCTAAAACATATATAACTAAAAAAACAAGAATAGCTCTAATACTATTCTCGCATAATGTTATATTAAACATATTATTAAAGATATTATTTGCATTTTTAACTACTTCAATAAGTCCACCATTTAAATATGGTGCTATAATCAATGCAAACCATATTATAGGAATAATTCCAATTATGTATATAATCTTTCTAGTTCTTTTATTATCTTGCACCTATACTATGCTCCCTTTTCATTTTTTCTCTTTCGATTGGGGCTTGTAGTAATCTCATTAATAATTCATCAATGATTTCTATATCTACATTTTCTTTTATTTTTTGATTTCTAAATTCATTAAGAGCATTTACAAGTAACTTATAATCATATATATCCATTTTTAATACTCTAGTTTCTTCCAATGTACTATACCTCCTTTATCTACTTTCTTTTGCTTTTGACGTTTTGGTTTTTGGTGTTGGAGTTACTTCTTTAACATCTTTAGTTTTTGCTTTCTTATCCGCTTCTTTTCTAACCTCATCTTTAATCTCTGATAACTCTTTTCTAACAGATTTCTTTTTATTTAAAGGTTTAGCTACCCCTTCGGTTTTCTTTAAGAAAAGCTCTGACTGAGGGCTTTTTGCAGTCATTGCCAAATTGAAATTTTCAGATTGATTATTCTCTTTTTGTATAGGTTTTTTAGATAGTACATCTTCAAGTAATTCTTCTTTAGTTTTTTCTTGTACACCTTTATATTTAGGTTCTTTAGATTTTTGTTCTTTTCTATCATCAATAGATTTTTGAACAACAGTTTGAATTTGTGCTGTATCTATTGTAGTTAGTTTGAATCTTTCTACTATTCTGTTAATTCTTGGAGCATCTTCATCTCTAACCATTATATCTACCATACCATCAAAGTTCTTGTTTTTTCTATCAACTAATGCAGTATATAATATTCCATATCTTTTAGCTTCAGATGAAAATCTTTTTAAATCTTCTTTCTTAACAGAAAAGATTTTAAGAGCTTTGCCAGATTTAAGCATATTGTTTATTCTAGTTTTACCTCTTGTTTGTTTTTGGTCTTTTATAATTGTGTAAAGTAATGCTGCAATATTTTTAGCACCACTACCAGTTAATTTTGCAATTACTTCAAATCCTTCTAAACTTAATCTAACTACTTGCTCAGCAGAATCTCCTGATACACTCATTATTTGTTTTTCTCCCTTCTTTTAGATTTTTCTTTTTCTTTATTCTTCTCTTGTTCTTCTTGGTAATCTAATTCTTTTAAATTATCTTCTATCTTTGGTATTCTTATTTCTATATCTTTTGCTAATTGCACCTCCTTCCTTAATATATCTATTTTAGTATTTAGAACTCCAATATCATTTGCTATTAGAGTTTTTTCATTATCATTTTTACTTAATCTTCGTTTTGTCCATAATTTTTCCCTATCGCTACTTAATGTCCCAATTTTATATAGAAGTTCACTTTCAAAATTTTTTAAATCTTCTAAAGTTTTAATCTTATTATTTGAAAGTAATTTTGCTTCTTCAGAAAATTGATTCATTCTTGCAACATCGGCTCTTATAGATACAGGTAATCTCTGTTGAGGTATATTAGGAAAAACTTTAAGTAAATAACAATAATGATAATATAAAGCAATAAATCCTTTTGCTTTGGCTTGTTTATGCCTTTTAACAAAAGGATATTTTACTTTTCTAAAATAATTTTCTACGAATGGTACTCTAACTGCTTCTTCTTCAAGTATTCTTCTTCTAATATTATCTATGGAATATTCTTCTCCAAATCTTCTTTCAATTCTTATATTTCGATTATAATTTTTATGCCTTATACTAATTTTATTTGCTCTATATATAATTTCATAATCTAATTTTTTCATAAGATAAATAAAATCATCATAAGAATATGCTTGTCTTATTGCTAAGTCTAAATCTCGTTTAGCATTTATCTCATAATTATTAGTGTATTTAGATTTTTCATAAAAATTGGCATAATTTAAATTAGTTTTCTTTGTCGGTTTTTCTTTTATTACACTTAATCCATATTCTTTACATAGTTCATCTGATAAATGTCTTATTCTTGCATAGCTTGTATGTGTATCATAATATTTATAACCATCTTTAAAAGAAACAGAATTTATCACGAAATGATTATGCAGACAATTTGTATTTAGATGAGTTGTAACTATAACTTGAAACCTATCTCCCCATATTTCATGTGCTAATTCAACTCCAATTTTATGTGCAAGTTCTGGAGATAATTCATCTTTAGCAAATGATTGATAGCCATGAAATGCAAGTATTTTATCATGCTTGTTATAATACATTTTTACATCTTGCATTTCTTCATAAGCAGATTGAGTATCACAATTAATTCCTGTTACATAATATTCATCCTCTGTTTTATCAGAATTTCTCGCATAGTCAATTACATCTTTTAAATCATCTACATACATTTCGTTATTTGTTATCTGTATTTTTGTTTTATCTTTATTAACTGCATAATCTATAACATGATCCATTCTTTTTACAACTTTCCAAATTTTAGTTACAGCCATTTAACCACCTCCTATAAAAATTTGCTCTTAACTTGTCTTGAAAAATCTAGCCACTCATTAGCAAGTTCTTTATAGTAATTTTTATCAATACTATTATTTTTATTTGCTCTGTAAGCAATTTGATTAAGATTAACTCCTATTTTAGAAAGTTCTTTCATAACTTCATAAAATTCATAACCAGGTTTTTCTTTAATTTCTTTTTCTAAAATCAAATTTCTAATTACATCTGATTTCGTCATTTTTGATTTTAAGGACATTTCCTCTAATTTGTCGTATTCTATATCATTTAATCTAATATGAAACTCTAAATTTCGTTCTCTCACTTTTACTCCTTTCTAAAATGGGGATTGGGGCGAAGCTCCATTGTATAGAATTTGAGAGACTCGATTTTCGAGTCCCCAAATTCAGTGCTTGCTAGGACAATAAATCAATTTTCACTTGCAAAACTGCCCCATTTTTATTCTCTAATAAAATCTTTTTTTACTTTATAATTTTTGTATTCTTCAATTTGTTTTCTATTTTTTAATCCTAATGTATAACATAAATAATCATTTATATCTTTTCCATAAGGTGCTGGTATATCATATATATCATACTTATTATCTAGTGCTATTATAAAAGCCTTTGTTGCATCTCTTCCTGCTCTATCATTATCAAAATGTAATACAATTTGTTTTATATTAGGATTATTTTGCAAAAAATTAAGTACCGTTATAGGTACTTTACTTTGTTCTATTTTATATGCAGGTTGATACACACCTGCCAGTGCAATTAGGTTTTGATTATGCCAATCATAACCTTTTATTTTTAATAATGTAGCATAAGAAAGTAAATCTATTGAACTTTCAAACAAATGAATAGAGTTTTTATTTGAGTCTGATAAAATTCTAAAAGAGAACTCTTTTGAACTACCTTTTGCATCTCTCATTATTCTCTTTTCTCCAGTTGATCTGCATCCTGCATATTTAATATTATGGTTAATATCATATCCTATAAAAACGACATTATTGGTTTTTTCTTCTTGGTATAATAACTTATTATCTATACAGTAATTAATTACTTCTTCATCTATACCACGATTTATAAGGTATTCTTTTACTATTTTATTATCCTTATTTCTAATAGGTATAACTAATGATTTAATTATTTTTTTCTCTGTTCTAGGTGCTTGTTTTAATTCTATATTTTGATTATTAAGTATTATTCTAGCAGCTTCCTGTAAGGTATATCCTTCAACTTTTATAAGATAATCCAGAGCAGTTTTACCACCATCATTTGTTGAAAATCTGTGCCATAAGTTATTACTTATAATTAAACTATCATGCGTTTTTGTAGAATAAGTATCTTCTGTTATCTTAACTAATTCACTTGGATTAAAGTTCATTAAGTAAGTTAATAAATCCATTTCTTTTGCCTTATTAAGTAATTCTTTAGGTATAAAATCTTTCATTTAACCACCTACCTACTTGAATGATTTAATTTTTTTATTAGATTTTTTTTGTATAATTTTTCATATTCTTCTTTAGTATAATCTGCTCCATATTCTCCTGCTTCTTCACTTAAAAGAGCAAATTTAAGCCCATGTCTTGGCGTCATTAATGTACTATTCACTTTAACTTTAACAGAATTTACACCAGCCGAATATATATAATCCTTATATTCATGTAGTAATTCTTTTTCAGAAAAAAATTCAATTACCTCATTTGAATAAAGATATTTTATATAACCAACAGGATTATTTTCTTTTTTATCTGATATAGTATAATCAAATTTTATTTCCATAATAGCCTCCTTATCGTGCATCATTCTTAGTTTTAATTTTTTCTTTTTTAAAATCATCTGTGATATGTTCAACAGATTTATCTACACTATAATTTAAATGTTCTCTTAAATTACCATCTGTTTTTAACCATTCATCATAACAATCATCAAGAACATTATCAGACTTTAATAGTGCTTTTATTTGTTCTTTAGATAAATCACTGTCATAAGCAATACAATCAATTATTTCTTGTTTTACTGTTAATTCATAGGCTTTATCAATAGCAAAATCAACACCTTTTTCTTTCACTAATGCTTTATATTCTTTTAATTCTTGCTCTAACTTTTGTAATAATTTATTATTTTCTTCCATCTTATTTTTCACACCTTTCTTTATTTATAAATTTAAAAAAAGAACTCAAATTATTACTAATTCAAGCTCTTTTTTCTTATTTTAGAGAATTAATTTTAGCTACAACTTGTTCTCTAACCCTTTTTATTGTTCTTACTGGAATAATAGGTATATCAGCTATAAAATGTTCGGTAAACATTCCAAAGAAATAATCATAAGTTGCAAGTGGTTCTGTCTCATTTACAAACTTTTCATATTCTTCACTTCCTATTTTATCCATTAAGTTATTTATTAATACATCTGTTGCATCTAATTCTTTTTGATACATTTCAGGAGTATAAATTTTTTGCATTTCATCTTTTTGCATATCATTAAACTTTATAATATTAAATGATGCCATTTTACTACCTTCTTTCTTGTCATTATTATAGCACATATTCATTACGAATGAACAAATTAGATTAAAATTTAAACATATTCAGTTATATGTTTTCTAAAATAATACTAAATATTCAACATTCCTTGTTCTTCAAAAAATATATATGCTTCTCTAAAACCTAATTTAAAAGACTCCATTTCCTCTATTATTCTTAAATCATCTTCAAGTGATATAATTTTTAATACTGCATCTTTTTCATCATCTGTCATATCTAAAATTATTTTGTTTTCTAAATAATCCTGTACTTTAGGAAATTCATCTTTTATTTTAGATATTTTCTGTCTTGTATTTGCATAATCTTCTCTATCTCTAAGATTATCTTTTATTCTTGTATAAAAATATTCTCTAAATCCATTTCCTTCATAGTTAAAGAAACTATCCATTACTTTTTTTAAATTTTCCATTTCTTATTTCCTCCACTTCTTTTGCTAATTCATTTTTTACATTTAATCCATCAGAAAATCCTATTTTATAATATTTTGAACACCAAAATTCTGATATATATGCAACATGGTCGAAAAGAAAATCTTCTATTTCTTTTTCTAATGCTTCATAATGTTCCCCTGAAACATAATTTAATAGTTCCTTTAATTTCTTCTCCATTGCTATTTCTTTCTCTTTATACTCATTATTGTTCTTAATTATATAATGAGAAAGTTCTTCGTTTCTATTTTCGTACAATGTTTCTAGAACAGAATTATTAAATAATTCTTCCATATACTTTCACCTCCATGAAAGCATTATAAATATTGTTTAATTTAAAAACAAATGTGTGAAGAAATTTTTTTCATAAATTTATAAAAAGAGTCAATTTCTTGACTCCAATTATACTTTAAAATTGTATGTAATGTTTACAGATTATGATAATATTTTTTTATTTTCCTTGACTTTTATCATATAATTATATTATAATAGATATAGGAAATGACAAATCCACAAACGTGGTTTTGCCGAGTATATATGAAAACTCACATCTACCTAGCAAAGTACAGATGTGAGCTTTTTTCATTTATGTAGTTGCTTATCAACCCAGTTCTTATAAAGAACTGCTGTCAAGGCAACGTTTAATGTTAAAGAAAACATTAATGATATTATTAAAAATAGTATCACTTTAACCATAAACATCACCACCTTTCCTACGAAGATTCGTAAAATCAGGTGGCAAAACCACATCTGCTTTTCATCATTTCCTATGTTTTACATTCTACAATATTTTTATAATTTTGTCTATAATTTTTAAAAATGATTTTAACTTTTTAGTAACGCTCTGGAGAATTTCTATTATGAGACTTATCTTCTTTTTCTTCTTGTTCATCTCCTAATAATTCTTTATCTTTTTCATTTAGTTTTAACTCTATATTTAGTTCTTCAAGTCTTTTTTCTTTGTTTTGTAATTCTTGTTCTTGTGGAAATTCTTTTTGAACTTCTATTTTAGCATTTTCTAGTTGATGCTTTAAATTGTCTAAACTATCTTTTTCTCCTGGTATATCTTTTTCAATACTTTCTAAGCAATTATTAATTCTTATAATATTACCATATACATCTGTTCCTAAATCTAATTTATAACTATATTTATTTTTTAATGTTAACTGAAAATTCTTACTAAATGAATCAAAAGATATTATCATTCTGAAACCACGATACTCTCCAATTTCTTTTTCTTCCATACTTTTTAATTCTTTACAACATTCAAGTAATTTCTTTCCTGCATTTTCCTTATCAGAAAAAACTAAATTATCAAATTTCATAGGAGAAAATCCATCTGCATTTGGTTTAGTATATTCTTGTAATTTAATTGTATCTTCTTCCATTGCTGCAATTTCTTCATTTAATTTTGTTATTTCTTGAGGAAAATACTTAATAGTTTTATCTTGTAAATCATATTTTTGACTCATAAAGTTTTGCTTTAATAGTTTTAGTTTTGCAACTTCACTATCTAAATTAGTTTTTTCTAATATTTTAGGATTACCAGTAGCCAAAGCTTTAATTTCTCCATAAGATAAAGCCTTTTCATCTATATCTTCCATTGTTCTCATTGGGGCTTTTGAAGTCATGATTTGAGATATGAATTTTTGTTTTTGCTCTACTAACTGGTATAAATAAGCATCAAATGTCGATTCTGTAACATAAGTATATACATGTACTTTATCGTTTTGATTTCCTTGTCTTATCATACGACCATTGCGTTGCGTTAAATCGCTTGGTCGCCACGGACAATCTAAATGATGAAGTGCTATTAATCTGTCTTGAACATTAGTACCTGCTCCCATTTTTTGAGTAGAACCAATTAAAACTCTTACATCTCCACTTCTTACCTTACTAAATAATTCTTTCTTTTTAGCCTCACTATCTGCTTCATGAATAAATGCTATTTCTATTTCTGGAATACCTTTTTCAATAAGTTTCTTTTTTAGTTCGTTATAAACATCTGAAAATTCTTCTTTTTCATAACTATTGTTATCCTTTGGAGTAGATAAATCACAAAATACTAATTGAGTTAATTTATTATCTTTACCATTAGCATAAATATCATATATGTTGTCTACACAAGTTTTTACTTTACTTGTATCTGCATCTTCTAGAAGCGGATTAATTAATCTTTGATCTAATGCTAGTTTTCTTCCTTCGTTTGTAATTTTTAACATATTATCTATTTTAGCATCTACAGAGCCACCTCTTATTCTTTCAGCTCTTTCTCCTAACTCTTGTACCATATCTTTTTGTATTTGACTAGGTTTTACAACTACATTATGATTTTCAACTTCAGGAGTAGGTAAATTTAAAGTATCTGCCGTTTGAATATCTGCTACTTCTTTAAATAAAGCCATTAGCTCAGGTAAATTATGAAATTTAGCAAAACGAGTTTTACTTCTATAACCTGTACCTTCAGGTGCTAATTCTATTGCAGTAACTGTTTCTCCAAAAGTTGATGCCCAATTATCAAAATGTTCTAATCCTTGATTGCGAAGTCCATCGTATTGCAAGTATCGTTGCATAGTATATAATTCTACCATACTATTACTTACTGGAGTTCCTGTTGCAAATACTGTGCCTTTTCCGTTAGTAATTTCATCAAGGTATCTACATTTCATAAATAGGTCAGATGATTTTTGTGCTTCAGTTTGAGCAATACCACCAACATTTCTCATTTTAGTATATAAGAAGAGGTTTTTATAATTGTGAGCTTCATCTACAAATAGTTTATCAATTCCCAATTCTTCAAAAGTAACAACATCATCTTTTTTATCTTGATTATTAAGCTTTGCAAGCTTGTTTTCTAACATTTTTTTGCTCTTTTCTAACTGTTTAATAGTAAAATTTTCTCCTTTATCTCTTTTTGCCATATCAATACCTTTTAAAATATCAGATATTTGTTGCTCTAACCCAGCCTTTTGTCTTTCAATACTCATTGGTATTTTTTCAAATTGAGAATGTCCTATAATTACTGCGTCATAATCTCCTGTTGCAATTCTTGAACAAAACTTCTTTCTATTCTTAGTTTCAAAGTCTTTTTTAGTTGCAACTAATATATTTGCTGAAGGATATAGTTGTAAAAATTCGCTTGCAAATTGTTCTATAATGTGATTTGGTACTACAAATAATGATTTGTTACATAGACCTAATCTTTTACTTTCCATCGCACTTGCAACCATTTCAAAAGTTTTACCTGCACCTACTTCATGAGCTAATAAAACATTATTACCATATAAAACATGAGCTATTGCATTTACTTGATGAGGTCTTAACTTTATTTCAGGATTCATTCCAACAAAGTTTAAGTGAGATCCATCATATTCTCTAGGTCTTATAGAATTAAATCTATCATTATAAAGTCTAGTTAAGTGTTCTCGTCTTTCTGGTTCATTCCATACCCAATCTAAAAATGCTTGTTTTATACTATCTTGTTTTGCTTGAGCTATTGCAGTTTCTTTTTTATTTAAAACTCTTTGTTTTCTTCCTTCTTCATCAATTATAGTATCAAATATCTTAACATCTTTTAGATTTAAAGTTTGCTCTATTATTTTATAAGCATTTATTCTTCCAGTACCATAAGTTGAATAAGCTTTTACATTATTTCTATCAGAACTTTTATTTTCTATATACCATTCAGATGTAAAATCATTATATTTTACTTTAATATCCCACTGGTTATATCTAGGAGTATCAAGTAACTCAAACATAAATTGCCTAACTACCTCTGTTGGTATCCATATAGCACCTAACTTAATTCCAATTTCACTAGCAGTTAAATCTTTTGGAACTACTTCTTTTAATCGTTCAACATTTATATTATAAATTGGATTATCTTGTGCTGCATTTTCTGCTTCTTTTAATTTTTTCCTAACATTACCTGATAAATATTCATCTGCTGAAACATACTTATCTTCATTTGGTACTTTAAATATAATACCTTCTAAATCTGCAATTATTTCTTCTTTAGGTTTATTAGTTAAATCAGACATATAATCTAAATCAACTATTGCTCTTTCGGAAAGTGATAGTATTAATGCTTCTTCAGATGTATCTACTTTATCTATTTGTTTATATGCTTTAATTGTTCTTTTGGTAAATATATCTGCTTTACCTATGAAATTGCCTTCTCCATCTAACTTTTCAAGTGAACACAATAAAAAATAACTGCTATCGTTTTGAAAAGCAGTTGCATTTGCTCTTGAATTTATCAAGCCATATTCTTTTGTGAAGTTATCATAGAGATTATTTAATTTTGCTTGTGATACATGTATATCTTCATCAGGATAATCCTCCATTTGCAGATTAATTAATTCTCTTACTTGTTCACGAAGTCTTATTATTCCCTTTATTCTATTTTCATTAGTAATTGGAATATCTTGAGGATACATTTTACTATTTTCTCTAAAGTATAATTTTCCATCTACTAAAGTATAAGAGAAATTTTTTACACTTGGATCTGCTGGAATAGACTTATCTGTATCTTCATATTCATTTTCTACTTGATAATCTTCAATTCTAGCATGAATATTAGTTATTGCATAATTTAATGATTCTTCTAATGATTGATTTTCGTAAGGTTTACATGTTGAATCAAACCCATATTGAGTAGATTTCATTTCCATATTACCTAATATCATATCAGGATTATCTACAAAATATTTATTCATAGAAATATTGTTTTCATCTCTATCTAAATACACCCAGTCTGGCATTATATCTGTCATATTTTCTCTTTTTTGTAGGAAGATAATATCAGATGTTACCTCTGTTCCTGCATTCTTTGTAAAAGTATTATTTGGAAGTCTAATTGCTCCAATTAAATCTGCTCTTTGTGCAATATATTTTCTAACTTCAGGATTTTCTTTATCCATTGTTCCTTTAGAAGTTATAAATGCTATAACTCCTCCAGGTCTTACCTTATCCAATGTTTTTGCAAAGAAATAATCATGTATCATAAATTTATTTTTATCATACCTTTTATCAGGTACTCTAAAATCTCCAAAAGGAACATTTCCGATTGCAACATCATAAAAGGAGTCAGGAAGATTTGCATTTTCATAACCTATAACTTTTATATCTGCTTTTTGATATAATTGTTTGGCAATTCTACCTGTTATACTATCTAATTCAATCCCATATAATTTTGATTTTTGCATATTCTCTGGTAACATTCCAAAAAAGTTACCAATACCACAAGATGGCTCTAAAATATTTGCCTCTTGCAATCCCATATTCTCAAGAGCTTGATAAATAGACTTAATTACTATTGGTGGTGTATAGAAAGATGTTAGAGTAGATGTCCTTGCTTGAGAATATTCTTCATTTGTAAGTATTGATTTAAGCTCTAAATATTCATTATGCCAATTATCTTTACTTTCATCAAATACATCAGGAAGTCCACCCCATCCAACATATTGTGCTAAAATTTCTTGTTCTTCCTTGTTAGCTAGTCTATTTTCATCTTCTAATTTCTTTAAAAGTTTTATTGTTTCAATGTTTCTTAATACTTTTTGTCTAGTTGTTCCTTCACCTAAATTATTATTTTCAATATGATAATTAATTTTATCTTGTTGTTTATAATATTCTTCTCTGTTAAGTGGCTTTCCATTTTCTTCTCTAGCTTTAAATAAATCTATAACTTTTCGAGCTTGTTTAATAGCTTCTTCATTTGCAACTTCTTCTGCAATAACATCTGCTTCTAAATTATCTAAAAATTCTTGACTTACTTCTCTTAAATTCTCATTTATCAGTTCTTCTATTCCTGTAAATTCAGCAAGTCTTTTTCTAATATCCATAATAGATTGATTATTATCATTATCTATGTCAGAATATTCAAGCAGACCTCCATCTATTTCAGTTCCAAAATTATTATAAATAGAATAATAGTATCCTTCTTCATTTGTATGAAAATGAAAATATGAACCATCATTTAATCTATAATTCTTATTTATATTTGAAATATCTTCTTTAGGTTGTTCATTTATAATATCTGTATTTGCAGGAGTCTTTAAAGTTTCAGTATTTACTTTTTCATCATCTTCTAAAATATTGTTTGAATTATTCCCTTGAGCTCGTTCAAACATCCATTTTTGATTTGGATATTCATTTGCTTCCCATTCAAGATATTTATCTACTTCATCAATATCCAAATATCTATCTGACATTATAAGCTCTTTAATTCTTTTTTCCACTTTATTCCATGTAATTAAAAGTTCTTTACTATCTTCTTTGTAACCATTATTAAGTGTTATACCTTTAGCATTAAAATCAATTCCTATATCATCAAAACCTTTTATAGAAGAAGCTCCACCAATACCATATTCATATTTTAAAAACTTTATATTTTCTTCAGATGACATACTTTGCATAAACTGCTTATAAATTCTAAACTTGCCATTTTCAAAATGACTGCCTTCTGATAAAGCATTGTCAATCATCTCTTGAGTAAAAGAAAAGGTAGAGTTTTGTTGCTCTACCTCTAAATCATTTATTAGTTCTTTTTGCTTTTCAACAGATATATTATTTGTAAATAAGTTTAATTGTAAATTAGTTCCTGCATTACTATTTCTTGTGCTTGATTCTTGAAGTTGTTCATGTATCCCACCCATGACATTTGGTCTTGAGCTTTCATCTGTTCGTCTACTTTGTTCTGTTTCGCCATTTGATTGATTATTAGTTCCATACGTTTCAATGCTGTTTTCTCGATTTCCTCTAGGTGTTGTGTTAGAGTCCCCTTCATCATTAGTTCTGTGTAAAGTCCTCTCTTGTGTTCTTTCAAGTAATTCTCCCTCATTCTTGCGAATGTTCCTAATTGTACTTTCTCCTGTTCTGGCATCACTAAATCTGGTATCTGATAATCTCCCTCTTGGTGGTATGTTATTATATTCTCCATTTTCATTACCCCTTTCAACTTTATTATCTTTATTTTCATGATACACTTCATTATTATTTTTAACAAATGTGTGAGATTTATTTTTTTCTTTCTTTAAATCTAATACTGTTGTATAAATTTCATGTAATTCTACTTCTGCAATATCACTGGTTGCAATTCCTAGTCTTGATATAACTTCAGTAGTATTAAAATTTACTATATTTCTAAAATCTTCTATATCAAAATATTCTTTTGGATTAATACCACATCTTTTTAATACCATATATGAAATAGAATTTTTTATCATATTTTTAAAATATAATTCAAGATTTAAATCATCTAATTCTTCAAGATAACTATTATTAACTATTGATTTAAAATCAGAATAATAATCTTGAAAATTATCTTCAACAAGATTAGTTACAGAATTTATAATACTATCTGCTAAACTATCTTTGTTATCTAATTCTCCAAATCTATTTTCTAATGTTTCAACTATCTCGTTTTCCATTCCATCTTCAACTTGCCAAATATAAACATTTCTGCCAAATTTATCATAAGTATCAGATATATCAAAAATATGTCTTAATCCTTGAACCCCATTATCATTAGTTATTAATGCAATACCTTTAGAACCTTTTTGAATCCATCTATGTAATCTTTTATTCCAAGTATCTATATCTGTACATACTGTTGCATCTGGTCTTTGAGCATAAATTAGAATCTGCTCATTAAAAGAATATTTGTAATTATTAGAAGCAGTATCAAGAAATGATAACCAATTTTCAGGAGTATTTGTAATGTCTTTAATTATATTATTTGATAACTCTGTTATCAATTGCATTTTATTAGGCATCTGCTATTCCTCCTTATTTTGTTTTCTTTTAATTGTTTCTCCTCTTAATTCTTCAAAATAATCTTTACTTGGCATATAATTAACAAAATCCAATAATTGATTTAGTAAAAACTTTATCTCTATTGGAAATAAACTAATTATAGCTTTTTCTTCTGTATCTTGCTCTCGTTTATCTAATACTGAAGCATACTTAATTAATTTTTCTTTTAGCTCAGTAGCTTTTGTGCTTTTTTCTTCATCATTTCTTCTTTCGTTTAATGTTAAAATCTCATTTAATTTATTGTATTCCTCTTTATTTAAATATAATTTCGTTGGTTGTAATTTTTCTTTATTATTGTTCATCATTATTTTCAATCCTTTCTTTAATCTCAATATCTTCATTAAAATAATCTAATGGATTACCTGTTTTTATACATTTTCTTAAAAATAAAATATTTTTAAAATCTACATTATCAATAATTCCATCGAGATCTTCTAATTGAAGTTTAGCAACATCTCTTGAGTTACTTTTTTTAATCATTCTTAATTTATTATAAGTATCTAATCTTAAATTTCTTTTACTTTTTGGCACTTTAACACCTCCAATTCACTTATAAAACTTTTTTTATCATGTATTCGGAGTTATCAATTTCAATAAATCCATTTTTTAAATATAATTTTTTTAATTTATCTTTTAATATTTCTTTATCTTTATTTTTATCAGAAATATTTTGTAAATGTCTTTGATTATTTATTACTCTAGGTTGTGGTAATATAATTAATTTAGTTATAATATCTCTTGAATAATAATACAAAATATCATGTAATTCATTTAATACATAACTTCCAATTCCACAATTTCTAAATTTCTTATAGATATATAAATCAGAAACATAGCAAATGCAATCTGTCTCATCAGCATATTTTTCTTTTAAATTAAGATTTTTGTCAATCAAGCATTCTGCCATGTTTTCTAGTTCTTGACTTTCTGCATCGCATACATCAAAGAAATTGCAAGTCTCCATAAATTCTTCAGGTAAAATATAACAACCTTTTATAAATCCTATTTTTGTATCTTTATTTTCTTCTAAATTAGAAGCAAAAATATTTATAAAAAAATAACTAATAAATCTATCATTAATTTCCATATTATCTAATGACAAATAAATTTTATCTTGTATATATCTTAATTGAGGTCTAACTATGTAGCATTTAAAAGAAATACTATCTCCATAACCTAGTTTTTCTAATTTTTTAATATCAAACATTTTTATCAACCTTTCTAAAATGAAATAAGAGAGCTAGATTTCATTTCTAACTCCCTATAATTTCTTATTTATTTTCCTTATTTTTTTTATTTCTTTTGAATAATTTAATACCTAATAATGCAATTCCTAAAATAGATAAAATCATAATTCCACCAATTAATCTTAAATTAGTTTCATCTCCTGTATTTGGTGTTTCTATTGGAGCATTTTCAAATTCAAAATTATATGTATTATCTTTTTCTTCAATTTCTTTATCATCTATAAATACACCTTTATCATTGATTTCAACTTTTACCACTTTATCAGATAGATTATATCCTTTAGGTGCAGAAATTTCTTTGATATAGTATGTCCCATATCTTAAATCATCAAATAATGCTACTCCATTTTCTTTATCAGAATCTACTTGCATAATTAATTCTTTACATTCTGCATCTTTATATAATCCAAAAGTAAATTTAGCTTTTATTATTTCTTTGGTTTTACTATCTATTTTAGTAAGCTGAATGTCTTTAAGTATAGGCATATCTTTCATTTCAATTGTTTGTGTTTCTTTATCTTCAGAAACTGTAAAAGTAATTGATTCTGCTATTTCATATCCATAAGGACAAGTGGTTTCAACTAAAGTATACATTTTATTTTCTTCAAGTCCTATAATTATATGAGGTTCTTTTGTAGATGTCCATTCATCAATTATATTTCCATCTTCGTCAACTACTTGCAATTCTGCTCCTTCGATTTCCTCACCAGTAACATAGTCTGTCTTTTTAACTTGTACTATTTTATCTATCATAGTAACTTTTTGAATGTCTTTTGTATTTTCTACTATAAATTGAATACTTGTTGATTTAACATATCCATCTGGTGTAATTTCTTCATTTAATGTATATGTTTCGCCTACTTT
>CAYOBB010000003.1:0-8061 GCA_964402195.1 uncultured Clostridium sp.
TTAATATTAATTTAACTATATCGATGTTTCTCTTTTCGTTATGCCCACCTATATTATATCTTTCTCCTGCTTTACCATTGTGGAATACTAAATCAATAGCTTCACAATGATCTTCTACATATAACCAGTCTCTTATATTTCTTCCATTACCGTATACAGGTAATTTTTCGTCTTTTAAAGCTAATTTAATCATATGAGGAATTAATTTTTCATTATGTTGGTATGGTCCATAATTATTAGAACAGTTTGTTACTGTTACATTCATTTTATAAGTTTCATGATAAGCTAAAGCTATTAAGTCAGAACTTGCTTTTGAAGATGAATATGGACTATTAGGCTGAATAGGTGACTTTTCTGTAAAATATCCCTCTTCTCCTAATGTACCATATACTTCATCTGTTGAAATATGTACAAATTTATTTTCGCTTCCTTCTCCCCATATTTGTTTAGCAGCTTCTAAAAGGGTATGTGTTCCAATTACATTTGTTTGAGTAAATACAAAAGGTGTTTTTATACTGTTATCAACATGTGATTCTGCAGCAAAATGTATAACACCATTTATATTATATTTTTTCATTATATCTTTTACAAGTTCAAAATCACAAATATCTCCTTTTATAAAAGTAATTTTATCTTTAACTTTATCTAGATTATCTAAATTTCCAGCATACGTAAGTTTATCTAATACTACTACTTTATAATCTGGATGTTTGTTTACAAAATATTCAGCAAAATTCGCTCCTATAAAACCTGCTGCTCCTGTTACTAATACGTTTTTCATTTTTTATCTCTCCTCTTATTATAAATTTTGAAATAAATCAGTATTTTTTAATTCCTTTAAAGATGGCCATTTTCCATCTTTCTCTGATGTTAATAAATCTTCTTTCTTTAAATCTCCCATTGGCCAATCAATATTTACATCTGGATCATCCCATTTCAATCCACCTTCTGCTTCATGATTATATACATCATCACATTTATATGTAAACTCAGCCTCATCTGATAATACTAAAAATCCATGTGCAAATCCTCTAGGAATCATAAACATTTTTTTATTTTCTTCTGAAAGTATTACACCTTCCCATTTTCCATATGTTTTGCTTCCTGGTCTTAAATCAACAGCAACATCAAAAACTTCTCCTTTTAAAACTCTTACAAGTTTTGCTTGAGTATTTTCTTTTTGGAAATGTAATCCTCTTAAAACACCTTTTTTAGATTTTGATTGATTGTCTTGGACAAAATTATAATTTAGCCCAATCTCCTCAAATTCTTTAATACTGTATGTTTCCATAAAGTATCCTCTATTATCACCAAATACAGTTGGTTCAATTACACATACACCTTCTATAGATGTATCTATTCTTTTAAACTTTCCCATTATCTTTCTCCTTCTGTTTTATTAGTACTGGTTTTTGAATTAATTTTAACGACGCAAGATACTGAATATTTTTCAAATTTATTCTTCACCAAATTTATTCTCTGCCAAATCCTTTAAATATCTTCCATATTCTGTTTTCATAAATTTATCAGCTAATGTTGATAATTCATCTGCTGTTATCCAGCCTTTTTTATAAGCAATTTCTTCAGGACAACTAATTTGAAGTCCTTGCCTTTTTTGAATAGTTTGTACAAAACTTGCTGTTTCAAGTAAAGCATCATGTGTTCCAGTGTCAAACCAAGTCATTCCTCTTCCTAATTTCTCTACCTTTAATTTTCCAAGTTTCATATATTCTTCATTAACAGAAGTAATTTCTAATTCTCCTCTTGCTGATGGTTTAATTTTTTTTGCAATTTCTACTACATCATTTGTATAGAAATATAGTCCTGGAACCGCATAATTTGATTTTGGTTCACTTGGTTTTTCCTCTATAGATACAGCTTTTCCATCTTTATCTATTTCGACAACACCATATGCTCTAGGATCTTTTACATAGTATCCAAATATTGTAGCTTCATTTTCTCTTTCTGTCGCAGATTTTAATCTTTCAGCTAAATGCTCACCATAGAACATATTATCGCCTAATATCATAGCTACATTATCTTCACCTATAAAGTCTTCACCTATTATGAACGCTTCTGCTAACCCGTTTGGTTTTTCTTGAACTTTATATTCGAATTTCATTCCCCATTTAGAACCATCACCTAATAATTCTTTGAAACATACTATATCTCTAGGTGTAGAGATTATTAAAACTTCTCTAATATCAGCTTGCATTAATACTGATAATGGATAATAAATCATAGGTTTATCATAAACTGGCATGATTTGCTTTGAAATCGCAAGTGTTAATGGATATAATCTTGTTCCACTTCCTCCTGCTAAAATAATACCTTTTCTATTTTTCATACTATCCCTCCTTAGATTCTTCCCTCTTTAATTAAATATCTTTTTAATCCATCTTCCCAATCTGGTACTTTAATTCCAACACTTTCTAATTTCTCTTTTGAAAGCTGAGAATTATATGGTCTCTTAGCTTGAGTTATTTTCATCATTTCTATATATTTTTCTGTTGAAACTGGATTTACCTTACAAATAATTCCTGCATATTCAAAAATTGCTTTTGTAAAATCATACCAAGTTGTAAATCCTTCATTTGTAGAATGATAAATTCCATAAGGAATTTTCTTTTCAATCGCTTCACCTATAATATTTGCTAAATCTTCAGCATATGTAGGACTTCCATGTTGGTCAGAAACAACACTTATCTCATCTTTAGATTCACCTAATTTAAGCATTGTTCTTACAAAATTATTTCCATCTCCATATAACCATGCTGTTCTAAAAATATAATATTTATCTGTATTTTCTTTTACTGTATTTTCTCCATCTAATTTTGTTTTACCATAAACAGTTACAGGTCCTGTTTTATCTTCTTCTTTATATGATTTTTCTACATCTAAATCTCCGCTAAAAACATAATCTGTACTAATATGAACTAAAGTAGCATCTACTGCTTTTGCAGCTTTTGCTAAGTTAGCGGGTCCATCTGCATTAATCTTTTCTACAATTTCTCCCGCTTCTTCAGCTTTATCAACAGCAGTGAAAGCGGCACAATTTATTATATATTCTGGTTTTAACTCTTTTACATATCTTAGAACTGCACTTTCATTTGTAATATCTAAATCCTCTACATCTGTACAGATTAACTCATTTTCTTTTAGTCTTTCTCTTACAGACTTTGCAAGCATTCCATTTGCTCCAGTTATTAATATTTTCATAAACAATTACTCCTTTTTAAAATAATTCGACTAAATAATATCATTTTATATAGGAAATTACAAGGTTGAAATATAAAAAAGTTATCTGATTTTAGATAACTTTTATTTGTTTTGTTCATTTAAATATTGTTCAACTAATTCTATTAATTCTCTAGCAGTATCAATTTGCATTTTTGTCTCATCATCAGTTGGAACGAATTCATCATCATAATCACTATCTTCTCTAACTTTATTTGTTTGACTAATCTTTTTACTTATCATTTTAGGGAATATCTCAGTCTTTAAATAATGTTTATTAAAATATGCAAGTACATCTTTATGCCTTTTAAAATCTACTCTTTCTAATGCTAACACAGCTTTAATAGCATGGAAAATAGAATAATATGCTCTATTATTTGCATTTAAGTATCTACGATCTTCATAACTGTATTCCGCATCTGATAAATCCTGTTTTGCTCTTTCTAGCCTATATCTAGCCAAGCTATGCGTAGTATAACCTTTATCCATGCAAAATCACTCCTTCTTTTTGAATATTAGTATAAAAAGGTACTACCTCTATTCTCTCATTATATTTTTCAATATTTCTAATTAAAGGAGAAATTATAATATCATTTTCAAATTCTAAATCACATGCTAATACTCTTATTTTTTTCCTATATTCTTTAATTTCTTCTTCATTTAAATCCGTTAAAATCATTATATCTATATCAGAATTATCATTATAATCTCCTCTAGCATATGAACCATAAAGTATTATTTTTTTTAATCTACTTTCTAATAAGTTTGAGACTTCTAATATAAATTGATTTATAACCTTATCTATTTTGTTTGGCATAGCTACTCCTCTCTATAGAATATATAATATCATATAAAAATGAAATTTTCTACATATTTTGACTTTTTTTCATATAATTCCATGAATCCCTACACATATCTTCTAAAGTCTTAGTTGCTTCCCAATTTAATTCTTTTTTTGCTTTACTTGGATCAGCATAATATATTGCTAAATCCCCATCCCTTCTTGGTGCAATTTCATATGGAACTTCTACATTATTCACCCTTTTAAATGTTTCTACCATTTCTAAAACAGTATAAGCAGTTCCTGTTCCTAAATTATATATAAATACTCCTCTATTTTCCTTATTTAACTTTTCTAAAGCCTTTATATGACCGTATAGCTAAATCGACCACATGTAAGTAATCTCTTGCCCCAGTTCCATCTTTTGTACCTTCATAATCATTTCCAAATACATTTAGATAATCTAATTCTCTGTTTGCCACTTTCATTATAAAAGGCATTAAATTATTAGGTATTCCTTGAGGTTCTTCACCTATTAATCCACTTTCATGTGCTCCAACTGGATTAAAATATCTAAGAATAGCAATATTCCAAGAATTATCTGAAATATATAAATCTTCTAATATTTGTTCAATCATAGATTTAGTTGTACCATATGGATTCGTTGTTTTTCCTCTTCCAAATTCTTCAATATATTTAGGAATTCCTGGATCTCCATATATTGTTGCTGATGAGCTAAATACAAATTTTTTAATATTAAACTTCTTCATAGTCTCTAATAAAATTATTGCACCAACTACATTATTATGATAATATTTCAAAGGCTCTTTAACCGATTCTCCAACCGCTTTATAACCGGCAAAATTGATTACAGCATCTATATTATTTTCTTCAAATACCTTCTCTAAAGCATCTCTATTTAAATAATCAATTTCATAAAATTTAAAATCTTTTCCTGTTATTTTTTTTATTTTGTCCAAAGTCTTTGGTTTACTATTTGAAAAATTGTCTAATACAACAACATCTTTCCCTGCATTTAATAATTCAACTACAGTATGACTTCCTATGAACCCTGCTCCACCTGTAACTAATATTGACATAATTATTACTCCTTTTTTATTACTATTCTATTATCAAAGATATTACACTTTTCAAAATTTCATCATTTGTTAATTCTTTATTTATATTTTCAGTTATAAAAACAATCTTGTCATTTTCATTTTCAAAATATTCATACGTTTGCCCATGGTCTAAATCTTCAAATGGATTTTTTACAATTTCTCCTGTAACTGGGTCTACCATATAACATATTCCTGATACTGAAATTATATATGTGTTTTGTGAATTTAAAATATCTTTTAATTCTTTATCTAAATTAGTCTCATCATCGTTTTCTTGCATTTTCAAAAATCCATTTTCATTTATTGAATACTCATTTTTTAATAGCTCACTATTATTCAAATAATTCAATATTATTTCTCTGTTAGTTTCTTCTATCCAAACTCCATTTTGATTTTTAGGATATTTTTCTTCAAATAAGCTATCTATCTCTGAAAAATCTGGAATAGAATTCTTTATCATTCCAGCAAAAGCAACTTTATAATTAATATCTTCTTTTACAACTATAGCTTTTCTTCCATCATACTCTGTTTGTATTTCATATATCTCATCTGGACCAGTTATATTATATTCTTCCTTTAATTCTTTTAACGTTGCATTTTCTTTATACATTATTGAATTATTCATAAAACTACTATATTCATTTTCTGTATCCATTTCTTCTGTTTGTTTTTCTTCTTCTTTTGATAAGTTATTAATAATAAAACAAACAATTATTATCAAAATTAATACTACTAATAATATAATTTTAAAAAATTTATTTTTCAAAATATTATACCTCTCTTAGCATTTGTAAAGTAGCTGTTATATATTTTTCAGATAATCCCATACTATCTACTTGAGCTGAATTAGCTGCATAAGGCAATTCTACTAAAGTTGCTTTTGCTCCTAGATTTTGTCTTGCCCATGAAATTAAATATTGTGTTCCATATACTCCATAATTTCTAGTTGAGCAACTTGGATATTGCCATTTATAGTAGTTTGCAATTTGTTCATTTCCTAATAATTGATTTTCCCAACCATGTAAATCAACTACTACTGTTTGACCAGATGTCGATTTATTAGCTAACATAAAATTTCTTAGTGCCTCTGCTTCATAAGCTTGAAATCCAGAAGTTCCATTATAATTTCTAGTACTTGTATATCTTGTGTATCCGCTTCCTGTTTGCCAACACCTATTTATATCAATTCCTTTTCCAACTTGACTATATAGTGTTGTTCTACCTGGTCCATTATTTGTATACCCTAATCTTCTTCCATCAGGATTTACTTCTGGGAATATATATATTGTCCATTTATCTGCTATTCCATAATCTTGAGTGGAAACTAGCCTATTATAAAAATTATCAGCTATACAAGTTAAAATAAATCCATCGCTTGCCCATGAGTCTTCGTATCCATGAACACAAAATGTTGCAAACATTACATTTGGTCCACTTCCGAACCTATAATATCGAAGCTCACTTCCTCCAGATACTCCATAGATTGCAGCACCACTATTTCCATATAATCCAACTCCATACTCTATTTTTGCAATTCTTACTATCATATCTATGTTTTCTATAATTTCGTTTGTTATATTTGAATATATTTGTACTGTTATTTTATGTTCTCCATTGGATAGACCATTTATTTGTACATTAAATCCAGGAGTTGGATTGTTTTCTTCTCCTCCATAATTTTTAATTGCTGATAATACATCTACCCTTTCTTCTATATTAACATTCTGTATATTATCATCTAATTTAACTATTATTTCTTTATCTTTTAATTCTGACATAGCCCAACCTCTTATTAATAGGGAATTTTCACGTATTAAATACGTATTTGGACTATCGATACATATTCTACTATCATATTTTTTTATATTTATCTGCTTTACATTCGTTTCTATTATTTCATTATATTTTGAATACACTTCTATTTTTAATTCATGTTCTCCATCTTTATATTTTGATGTATCTATACTCGTTCTGAATCCTGGCGTCTTATTTTTCTCTTCTCCTCCATAGTTCTTAATTACTGCCAATACATCTTCTCTTTCTTCTCTTTCTATTGTTAACCCAATCTTTTCCTCTCCATCTATATATACCTTTATTTTCGCTTCTTCATCTTCTGCCATTACCCAACCTTTTACATTCATCTCTAATTTTACATTTTCATTGACAGGTTCATCTATACATATCCTTCCATCGTACTTTTTTATATTTATTTGTTTTTTACTTATAGCTATTACTTCATTAGTTCTTGAATATACCTCTATTTTTAGCTCGTGTACTCCATCACTACAGTCTGATGTATCTACTTTAGTTATAAATCCTGGCATTGGATTTTTTTCTCTTCCTCCATACCCCTCTATTGAATTTACAACATCCTCTCTTTCTTCTCTTTCTATTGTTAATCCAGTCTTTTCTTCTCCATCTATATACACTTTTATTTCTGCTTCTTCGTCTTCTGTCATTAGCCAGCCTTTTACATTCATCTCTAATTTTACATTTTCATTTGTAGGCTCATCTATATACACTTTTGCATCGTATTTTTTTATATTTATTTGTTTTTTATTTATAACCATTAGATCATTAGTTCTTGAATATACCTCGATTTTTAGCTCATGTACTCCATCACTACAGTCTGATGTATCTACTTTAGTTCTAAATCCTGGCATTGGATTTTTTTCTTTTCCTCCATACCCTTTTATTGCATTTATTACATCTTCTCTTTCTTCTCTTTCTATTGTTAACCCAGTCTTTTCTTCTCCATCTATATACACTTTTATTTCTGCTTCTTCGTCTTCTGTCATTACCCATCCTCTTATATTCATAGTAGATTTTACATTTTCATTTGCTGGAGCATCTATATACAACGTTGCTTCACATTCTCTTATTTCTATTATTTTATTTTGTTCATCTAATATTTCTCCTGTT
>CAYOBB010000003.1:8161-8281 GCA_964402195.1 uncultured Clostridium sp.
TTTCTTATTTCTACTATTTTCTTTTGTTCATCTAATATTTCTCCTGTTCGTGATATTATTTGGATTTTTAGTTCATAGCTTCCATCTGCATATCCTGATGTATCTATTGTCGTTTTATAT
>CAYOBB010000003.1:8381-15391 GCA_964402195.1 uncultured Clostridium sp.
TCTCTTTCTATTTCTATTTCTGTTTGCTCTTCATTATTTATATATATTTTTATCTTTGCTTTTTCATCTTCTGTCATTACCCAACCTTCTATATCCATCTCTGTTTTTACTATGTCTGTTGGTTCATCTATACATGCTTTAGCATCATATTTTTTTATTTCTATACTTCTTATTTTTTCTTCTAATATTTCTCCTGTTCTTGATATTATTTGGACTTTTAGTTCATAGCTTCCATCTGCATATCCTGATGTATCTATTGTCGTTTTATATCCTGGTGTTGGATTTTTTTCTCTTCCTCCATATCCGCTTATTGCTTTTAATACATCTTCTCTTTCTTCTCTTTCTATTTCTATTTCTGTTTGCTCTTCATTATTTATATATATTTTTATCTGTGCTTCTTCATCTTCTGTCATTACCCAACCTTCTATATTCATTGAATCTTTGACCTTCTCATTTGTTGGAATGTCTATACACATTTTTGTTTCATATTGTTTTTCATTCTGTGCATATATGTTATTAATATATACTAGCCCAAATATAATTATAAAAAATAAAAAAATACTAAAATATATTTTTTTCATTTTTCCTCCTTTCTATTATATAATAAACTTCATTTTATTGAGTGATTTTTTTATTTATTTCTAATAATGTATATATAATTAATACTATGGATATAAGTAACATAGTTAAAAAATATGAAATACTTGCTCCAAAAACTTCATATTCTTTAACTAGTATATATGCTATAATAGTAGATATTAGTGATACCAAAAGGAATATTAATGTCTGAATTTCTGTTTTTCTCATTGCAATTAATACAGCGGACATTAATATTTCTATACTATACAAAATTGCTCCTAACATTATAATCATCAAACTAATAGAATAATCCGATAATTCTATTCCATAAATAAATTGTAAAACAGGTATTCCTAATAAATAAACTCCTATTAATACTACTATACCTAAACAAACTATTAAAAAAACCATTTTTAGTACTAGTTTTTTTAAATCATCATATTGATTTTCTTTTAGACATTTTGATATTTGAGTTAATATTGGTTGAATTATAAATTGACCTAATAATGCCATGAATGTAGCAGGCATTATTATTATTCCAAAAATAGTCTGAAAATTATCCGATAATAAATCATCTATTGCATATCTAGATGTATTAATTATATATTGAGAAAGAAAAGTTAATATAAACGTAAAAAAACCTGCTTTAAATAATAATATGTTTGTCTTTTTATTAAATTTTGTTATAGTAATTTCTGATTTATATGCATTTCTTATATCATATAAAACTAATATAGCAACATTAATTATACATACACTCAAACATGATGCTATTAAATTTCTTGTTATTAAATCGATTATTAAAAATGAACACACTCCAATTAAAGCTTTTACTGCTAATGATTTTCCAACCTGGTCTAAATGTCCTTTTTTCTGTATTATCGCATAAATCGATTCACTAAATGCTTCTATATTCTTAAACAAACAAAGTAGTATTAATACTAATGTTTTATAACTTGCATACCCTTTTAATATACAAAATGCTAAAGAAAATATAATCATTATAAAACACGTACAAGCTCTATTATATATATAATCACTATCTGAATATTTATTCGATATATCTGTTACTTGAAAGGTTCTTCCTAAATAAACAGCCACTACATACAATAAACAGGCCATAGCAAATGAATATGTAAATATTCCCCCATCTGTTGTTCCATTTATTCTTATTACAATTATTGTGAATACTAGTGAATTAAATGCATTTAATGTAGCACCAATTATGTTCCAAATTACATTTTTCTTTTCTTGCTCTTTACCCATTCTAAATAAAAAATCCTTTCAAACTTACTTATTCTCTTTAGCTATCATTTCTTTTATTACATTCCAAGCCTGCTCTAAATTAATATTTTCAAGACATGGCCATGCTTTACTTATCTTTTCTTTATTAATACACCTATTTTCACAATTAGCACATTCCATTTTATTACAAATAATATAAGGTCTTTTATATTTCTCTTTTCCTTTAAAATTATAACTTAGATATCTATCATATGTATATGCCCCAGCTATTATAGCAACTGGAACCTCAGATACCACAGCAACATGATATATACCCGTATCATTTGTTATTACAAATCTAGCTTTCTTTATAAGTTCAATATATTGTAATATAGATGTTTTTCCAGTAAAATCAATATATTTAACATCATTTTTAATAAATTTTATTAATTCATTATTTACATTTCTATCCACATTAGTACCACATATCATTACTGGTATTTTTAATTCATTATATATTCTCTTTGTGATTTCAGCAAATTTTTCAATTGACCATCTTTTATACTCTGTACTAGCACTTGGATACACAATAAAATATTTTTCAGGTATCTCTTCTTTTAACTTCTCACTAGGCAAAGTAGCAAATTCTGTTTCTTTATTTAAATTACCTAACTTATTAAAAAATTCAAAATAATGATCTAGTAAATGCATTTGAGGCACATCTATTTCTATTATTTCATTATATATTTTATTATATATTTTCTTTGGACATACAGGTTCTCTGCTCCAATTTATTATTCCGATTTTTTTATCTGCTAAAACTGCTCTCGACATTAATATATTAGTTGAACATTCCTCTATTCCAATTGGATCTATTAAAATGTCATATTCTTCTTCTCTTAATTTTTTAAATATCCTTATGCGTTCGATAATATTAACTGTTGCTTTTGTAAAATTAAATTTAATTACATTATCGAAAAAATCTGTTGCTTCATATATCTTACTTAAACCTTTTTGTGTAGCTATAGTTATTTCATATTTATCTATAGGATATATTTCTCGTATATTTTTTAAAGCACAATTAAACATTGCTCCATCACCCAAAGATAAATTGTAAACTATAATAACTTTCTTTTTATTATTTACATTATTTTTAGATTTTCTTATAAAACACAAAATAATTCCATCTATATAATAATATATAGATTTTAAATCTCTTAAAAATTTATTTTTTAATACAGCATTATTTACTTTTGTAAATAAATTAGAAAAATAACCTTTTTTTTTCATTATTTATTCCATTCCTTTATCTTTTTTGCCACTTCTAATAAATCCTTACATATTGTTATATTAGGTATCATCAATTTTTCATTTTTACTTAATAGGAAACCTTTTACTTTTTCTTTATCACAAATTGCAAGATCTCTAATCTTATCTCCAACAGCGTAACTCTTAGAAAAGTCAATATTGAACTCTTCTTGTGCTTTATAAAATAATCCTAATTTTGGTTTTCTACATTCACAGTTATCTCCGGATATGTGGACAATAATAAATTTTTTCTATATTTATATCTTCCTTTTTCAACTCTTTTGTCATATAATCAAATAATTTCTCAGCATCATTTTTGGTATAATATCCTCTTGCAATACCTGATTGGTTAGTTATTACAATTAATTTATACCCTAGACTTTGTAAAATTTTTAAAGCTTCCTTTACTCCATCAATAAATTCCCAATCTTCTATCTTATACACATAAGCTTTATCTACATTAATAGTCCCATCTCTATCTAAAAAAATAGCTTTATTCATTTATCTTCTCACTTTTATATTATTTACAAATTTCCTTTTCAACAATTTCACATATAGTATGCATTATCATTTCATGCACTTCTTGAATGTTTGGTGTTCTTTTCCACTCTATAACTAATGGTATATCGCAAACCTCTTTACAAATTCCTCCTGTTTTTCCTAAGAAACCTACTGTTATTGCATTTTTCTCTTTTGCCAATTTTAATGCCTCATATACGTTTTTAGAATTTCCACTGGTAGATATTCCAAATACAATATCTCCACTTTCTACAAGGGCTTCGACCTGTCTTCTAAATACATCATCATATCCATAATCATTGCCAATAGCTGTTAATATACTTGTATCTGTAGTAAAAGCAATTGCTGGTAGTCCCTTTCTTTCTAACATATATCTTCCTACTAATTCAGCAGCAAAATGTTGTGCATCAGCAGCTGAACCTCCATTTCCCATAATATATACCTTGTGATTATTTTTATAGCAATTTATAAGTTCATCACATATACGTTCAACACATTCTATGATTTTTTCATCTTCTATAACTTTTTTTTTGCAATTAATACTCTCTTCAAACTTCTCTATAATTTCTTTTTTCATCCCTCTAATTTTCCTTTCTTATTTTTTTTATAATATTAGTTGTAGATTTTCCCTCTATAAAAGGACATATTATTACTTCTCCTCCATTTTCTTTAACAATATCTCCTCCCACAACATCATCTTCTTTGTAGTCTCCTCCTTTAGTAATAATATCTGGCATTATCATTTTTATTAATTCATATGGTGTATCCTCATTAAATTTTACAACATATGATACACATTCTAAAGAAGCAATTAATTCCATTCGTTCATTCTCTGATACAATAGGTCTTTCCTGTCCCTTAATTCTTCTCACTGAATCATCGGAATTTATTCCCACAATTAATATATCCCCATAAGTAGAAGCTTTTCTTAGATATCTTGAATGTCCAACATGAAAAATATCAAAACAGCCATTTGTAAATACAATCTTTTTTCCTTGGTTCTTCTTCTCTTTCAATATTTTTAATAAATTTTCTAAATTTGGCATTTTTTCTTCAAATTTAACATCATTTTCTTCATTAATATATTTTTTTATTTCTTCAATTGAAACTGCATACGTTCCCATTTTGGAAACTTCTACTCCTGCAGCCATATTAGATATTTTTACAGCATCTTCAATATTTAAGTCATTGACTAAACATACAGCTAAATAAGAAATAACTGTATCACCAGCTCCAGATACATCATATACTTCTTTTGAAGCACTTTTTACATGTTTAAATTCATTATCAGATACCAATGTCATACCATCTTTTCCTCTTGTCGCTAAAACATATTTTGCTCCAGTTTGATTTTTTAATTCAGTAGCAGCCTTTACTATTTCTTCATCCGAATTAACACTCATATTTGTTAATTGGTGTAACTCTTCCAAATTTGGTTTTATCACATATGCATCTTTATATTTATTATATGAAGGTTCTTTAGTATCTACCAATGTTCTTTTTCTATTTAAATTTGCTATTTCTATTATTTTAGCGGTATTTCTAACATTTAATAATCCTTTCTTGTAGTCAGATATTATTATAATATCATAATTTCTTACATTTTCCTTAAACTTTTCTAACATTTTATCAGATAATTCTATTGAGATATCTTCTGAATCTTCTATGTCCACTCTTAACATCTGAGCATTATTTTGCCCAATCATTCTCGTTTTTACAGTAGTTCGTCTAGACTCATCTATCATTAATAAATCGGTATTTATATTATTACTCTTTAATTTTTTTTCTAGTGCCTCTCCATCTTTATCTTTTCCTATCACACTCATTATTGAGACATTTTGCCCTGCTTTTATTAAATTAGTTGCAACATTTGCAGCTCCACCTAAAACAATTTTTTCACTTTTTTTCTTTAAAACAGGAACAGGAGCCTCTGGAGACAATCTTTTTGAATCTCCAAAATAATATTTATCTAGCATTATATCTCCAATTACTAAAATATTCTTTGTTTTTATATTATTTAATTCTGTTTCTATATTCATATGCCTACTCCTTTTAATATTTATAATATCTGTCCATGTCTACATTTCCAGAAATACCATTTACTTGTCCTTGTGAAGTATATTGCCACATAATATATTTTTTGCCATATGTACACTGACTATTCCATTGAGCTACCCATTTTGAATATTCTTCTAGATAACTTACATTTAAATAATTATTTAGCCAATCTAAACTTGCATATATTCCAGCTGAATATCCTCTATTCCTCATATAAGAACAAAATTCATCACATATTTCAGCTCCTCTTTCATAAGGTATTCCATTTCTTACTTTATATCCATCAGCATCCTCCATATCTATCCATATACCATATTGAGGTATTCTTCCATTTAATAATCTAATTACATGTTCTGCCTCTGAACGAGCAGCAGTTCTAGAATCCGCATATGAATATAAATATATTCCATAAGGTATTCCTAATCTTTCACATTCTGTTACATTTCTTAGATACTTTTTATCATCCTGACTTGCAAAATTTTGACCATACCCACATCTTATTATAGCAAAGTTAATTCCAGATTCTTTAACACTTTGCCAATTTATATCTCCATTATGCTCAGAGATATCTATTCCTAGCAAATACTCTCTATTTACAATAAATTGAGTAACTTCTCTTGACATTAACTCATTTAATCCAGAATATACTTCTATCTTTAATGTATGATATCCTTCATTTAAATTTGTTATATCTTTTTCAATATAAAACCCTGGATTAGAATTTGTTTCTCTACCTCCATAATTAGTTATAGCATTTAGCACATCTTCTCTAGTCTGTCTTTCAATTCCATCTACTTCAACATCATCTATCATAATTTTTAAAATGCTTTCAGGATATTCTGACATTTCCCAACCTTTTATTATCATGCTTGAGCCTCTATATACTTGATTTACTGTTGGTACATCTATACATATTCTAGCATCATATTTTTTTATTTCTACTGTTCTTGTTTTTTCATCTAATATTTCTCCATTTCTTGATACTATTTGTATTTTTAGTTCATAACATCCATCTGCATATCCTGATGTATCTATTTTCGTTCTAAATCCTGGTGTTGGATTCTTTTCTCTTCCTCCATAACCTTCTATTGCTTTTATTACGTCTTCTCTTTCTTCCCTTTCTATTGTTAATCCTGTTTTTTCTTCATCATTTATATATATTTTTATTGTTGCTTCTTCATCTTCTGTCATTACCCAGCCCTTTATACTCATTTCTGTTTTTACTTTTTCCGTCATAGGTTCATCTATATACATTTTTGCATCATACTTTTTTATTTCTACTGTTCTTGTTTTTTCATCTAATATTTCTCCATTTCTTGATA
>CAYOBB010000003.1:15491-21289 GCA_964402195.1 uncultured Clostridium sp.
CTTCATCTTCTGTCATTACCCAGCCCTTTATACTCATTTCTGTTTTTACTTTTTCTGTCATAGGTTCATCTATATACATTTTTGTATCTGCAATATTATCTTCCGCATAAACTCTATTGATACAGACTAATCCTAATACTAATAGGATAGTAAATAAATAGACTATATAAAACTTACATTTCTTCATATATTTATTTCTCCTTTTCTTTCTTACTAAATAGATTTTACCATTTATATTTTTCTTTTTCAATCTATAAATATTACCATTTTATATCTATTTTCATTTTATCAACTACAAATCTATATAACCTAATATATATCATAGGCAAATTCCATTTATATAATTTTGAAATTCCCCATAAACCTATATGTTTTATTCCTCTTCTTATACAGTATGAAAATTTTAAAAAAGGAGATTTTCTCCACGTAGAAAAGTTCTGATCTAAATATTTTATCGTTTCTTCTACCACTTCTTTTGTTTTTACTGTTTTATCATAAGATATTCTATACATTACAGATACTCCTAGATGAATAAAAGCCATTAGATCAAGTATATAAGTCATTTCATTGTATTTATCTGAATCTATATAAAATTGTTTTACTTCCAATAAATATTTTTTTAAATTATTAACATCTTCTATGTTTATATTATGTATTTGCGATGTTCCTCTTAAATAATAGTGATATAATACATCTGATACAAATGCTATTTTATTTATTCTTGTAAAACAACAAGCTAAAAACATTGTATCATTAAATCCTCTAAAAGGCAGAAATCTTAAATCTTCTACTATTTCTCTTCTATATACTTTATTCCATGGAGCTGGATTTACAAATACCATAAAGTCATCATCATATATCATTTCTCTGCAAATATTTCCGTAACTTGTCATATCTTTTCCAACAACTTTTCCGAGTTGCCAAATCTATTCTTTCAAATCCGCAAACAGCTATATCTGCATTATTCTCTTTCGCTGCATTATATAATTTTTCTGCCCAGTTTAGCTCTACATAATCATCAGTATCCACAAAAGTCACATATTCTCCTCTTGCTCTTTCCAATCCATAATTTCTTGTTGTAAATTCTCCACCATTTTCTTTATGGTATACTTTTATTTTATCTGGATATTTTGTAGCATATTCATCTATTATTTGTGGTGCAGAATCAATTGAACCATCATCCACACACAAAATTTCTATATCTTCTAAAGTTTGATTTACTAATGAATCTAAACATCTAGGTAAATATTCTTCTAAATTATATACTGCCACGACAACAGAAAGCTTGTATGATTTTTTATTTTCCATCATTTTCCCTTTCTTCAATATTCTCTACTCTTTTTTTTAGTATTGATATTTCTTGTATCAAAGATATATTCTTTCTATTTTCATTTGATAATTTTACTGTTAAATTAAATATTAGATAAAACTCAACAAATATTGTTATACAAAATAACATATTAACTGGCATTTCAAATCCTAGTAAGTTAGTTAAATATTCTATTAAATTTGGGGTTATTATTGCAATAATTAATAATACTGCACTCACTAACCAGAATATTGAAAAAGATAATTGAAGTTTTCTTTTTCTAATTGTTTTAAGTATTAAAAAAACATATATAAGTACCATTATTGTTAAAGCTATTTTTAATGTTACTGTCATATTATTTTTTCCCTTTCTTTACCTTATTTCTTATACGAATACTATCTATTAATATAGATAATACAACTTTTATCATATAATCCGCACTTGTCCAAATATTAACAAATGACTTTCCAGCTTTTCTCTCGTTCATACTAACAGGAACTTCACTAATTTCATATCCTCTTGATAATACCTCAACTGTAGATTCCGGTTCAGGATATTCTGTTGGATACTCCTCTGCAAATAATTTTATAATATTTTTATCTACGGCTCTAAATCCTGAAGTAGGATCTGTTATTTTCTTTTTACATACTATTTTAATAACTAGAGAAATAATATTTTTCCCAAGTCTCCTCATAAATGTTGATTTAAATTTACTACTTCTTTTATCTAGGTATCTAGTTCCTATACACATATTGACTTTCTTATCTATTATTGGCCTACATATTTCTTCAACATATCTTATATCATGCTGACCATCGCCATCAAATTGAACTGCTATGTCATAATCATTTTCATATGCATATTTATATCCAGTTTGAACTGCCCCACCTATTCCTAAGTTATGTATCAAATTAATATGATTAATATTATTTTCTTGCAATATTTTTAAAGTATTATCTTTTGAGCCATCATTTATTACAATATAATCTAACTGCAAATTGCTATTTTTATTACAATTCTCAATTAAATTATATACATTTAATATGTTTTCTTCCTCATTATATGCTGGTATAATTAGCAATATTTTCATATTTTATCCTTCCTAAATTAATTTATTTTATATATATAATGTATTGCTATATCATCTTCATAAAGTGTTTCTAAAGAGAATTTTTGCATTGTCTCTTCATCAGCCTTTACATCAGTATAATAATATTTAATATTTAATTCTTTTAAGTTATCATATGTTAAATGTAAAAAGTAAATATCTGTTGACAATAAATCAAAATCTGTTTCATCATCTAATACAATAGCAATATGCGCATATCTATTCCAAATTTCTTCATAGTCATATTCTGGATCTAAAATATTTATCCAATCATAATTAGGATATTCATTTATTCCATTTAAAACTTTTATTCCGTTAGCTATTAAATATTGTGCATTTATTTGACTCTCTCCTATCCAAATTGCTTCTGGATCTTCCTTAGATATTTCGACAGCCTTTTTAGCTATTTTTGTATCTGTTATTGTTGATGTACCTATTGTAATTGGATTTACATATATTCCTACAAATAAGCTAATTACTACCATTGTATATACAAATGCCTTCTTATTACTTGATAAGAATGTATAGTTAATAAAAAATATAGCTGGTATCAATATCGTGAATTTAAATGTAGAAAAAGTTTCAGCATATTGACTTCTTTTTGCAAGCATAAATGCTATTATTGATATAATTATCGATATAACAAAAGCTATCTTTTTATTTATTAATTTCTCTTTTCTATCAAACATTTTTCTTGCCAATAAAACAGTTAATATAATACCTCCAAGTTCAAATATAAGTGCAGTCCTTTTGGTTGGTGAAAAATATAGTCCAGACACTTTCCTTAAAATAGTTGGCCAATTAAAACTCATCCATGATAAGAAAATTAGTAATACTATTAATAAAGATATTATATACCAATTATTCCTATCTTTTAAAACTTTTACTATCTCTTTATTCTTAATTGTCTTTATACTATATGTTGCTATAACAATTAATACAGATATTAACGGGAATATAAAAGCTGCTATATCACATGGATTTTCATAATCATCTGTATATGGAGTAAAGAAATTTGTATAATAATTCGTTAATCTATAAAAATCATAATCTCCACCTGTTTCATCTCTTCCTCCTGGATATTCTGTGCTCATTATTGCTTGTATTCCATCCCATGATGTTATAAGAAAATATACTAATAATAGTATAGTTATTACTAGTGTAATTGCCATTATTATATAATCTCTCTTTGTTAAATTTTTATGGTATTTTATAAAATCAACAATAATGAAAGCTAAAATAATATAAGCTAATGGAATTTGAAAGGCTGGATAAAGTGCATATGCAAATTGGCAAATAAATATTATCATTCCATATGCAATAAGCAGTTTACCCTTTAATCCCAGATTTTTGTTTGATACATATGCATTAAACAATACAATTATAGCAATAGCAAATGCTATTGTATCTAGCATCGACCACCACATTATTGCTGGAGAAAATGTTAACCAAATTGCAAACATTGTTGATAAAATATTATCTTTTTTAGTTATTATTCTTCCTAATTCAAAATATATAATAAACATAGCAATAAGTTTCAGTACCCATGCCCATGATAGTCCAATCGCATTACCAAATAATATGTATCCCCAAGAGAATATTCTTACAATAACTGATAAATCTAGTACAGGTGCATGAAAAATATTCATATCATTGTTCCCAATGTTTATATTATCATTTACTAATTTAAATTCGTTATATTGTTGCGCCAAATTAAAAGGTGTCGTAACTAACCACTCATCACTTCTAATCGCTCTACTCTTTCCAAATACTGTTGTGTCAATACCTTCTCTTATATATATATCCCACATACCTATTGACGAAAAATTAACCTTGCATAATACTAATAATACAAACATTATTATTGCTATTACATATCTATGTTTTACACAAAAGTTCAACATTTTCTTAAACTTTTCTTCATATCGTTCAACAACATAGTAAAAAAAAGCTATTACATAAAAAGAATAAATATATGATATTCTTATATATGTTTCTTTAGAAAAACTTACTTTATAATTCTTATATAAAAATACTTCAAGGAAAATTGGTAATACAAGTAATATTAAGCCAATAAAATATTTATTCTTTATTATTTTTTTTATTTTATCAATAATATTTTCCTTTCCTCTTATTTCTTTTATTATATCTACTATCAGCCTATATAATAAAAAAGCAGCAATAGTTATTATAATTCCAAAATACATATATCTAAATTCATTTGCGTTTTGCAATAATTTATTTTTTATTAAATATATCATCATTAATTTACCTCTTTTTTTTGCATTAATAGTTTATTCTTTCTTCTTTAATGGCACACTGATCATTATCTAATCTTAGATTTATATTGTAATATGGATCTCCTTTGTCCAAATTTTTTTTCCACTTTTTATGAAATCGATCTATTTCTCCTTCAAATCTTTGTTGTTTTTCTTCGACATCATCATATCCTCTACTTTTTGATTCATAGTGTAAAAATTCAATATATGGATTATATACAATTAAATATCCTTTTTCTCTTATTTTTAAACAAAAATCAATATCGTTAAATGCTACTTCGAATTTCTCATCCATATAATCAACTTCTTCATATATAGATTTTTTAGTCATTATACATGCTGCTGTTACTGCGCTTAAGTTTTGTATCATTGCATCTTTGGCAAAATATCCATGTTGATTATAAGGTATATTTTTAAACACATGACCAGCAACTCCACCTATTCCAATTATTACTCCTGCATGCTGAATTGTTTTATCAGGATAATATAGTTTTGCTCCAACGGCACCCACATCTTCTCTTTGGGCAAATCCCAGCATTTCTTCTAGCCAATTTGGTGTTAACAATTCTGTATCATTATTTAATTGAATTATATATTCTCCGTTCAGAATTTTTTACACCATAATTAATTATAGCTGAATAATTAAATTTATTTTCTGGATAATAAATAACTTTGATTTTGGGGTCTTTTTCTATATTTTTATAATACTCAAAAGTTTCATCTTGCTCACTATTATTTTCAACGACAATTATTTCATAATTATCATATGTTGTTAATTTTTTTATTGATTTTAAACATACATCTAATGTTGATGTATAATCTTTATTCGGTATTATTATTGATACTTTAGGATTTCCTATAATATTATAATTTATTTTATACGTTCCTAATGTATTTCCATGTTCTACAGTTCCTTTTAACCCCACTCTATTAATGTGCGCTTGTAACGCCTTTATTCCTGCATCATATGCATATGGCTTTGCTGTCCTTCCAGATTTTGCAGTTGATAATTTATGTACTCTCCAATGATATAATATTTTAGGTATATGAACTATATTAGTTGTTTCTTCACTCATTCTTAAAATTATATCATAATCTTGAG
>CAYOBB010000004.1:0-18777 GCA_964402195.1 uncultured Clostridium sp.
ATTAAACCATGTATCTTTACTATTAATGTAGTTTTCATAATTTTCAACTACTTTATCATAAAGTTTTAAAAATTCTGAATTATTTGATGCTTTTTCTATTTTTTCTTGATTTACAAGTTTTAAAAATTTTGTAGGATTTTTATCTATACTTTCCCATAAATCCAAATCAATTATTTTAAATAATTTTAAAAATTCAGTATTCCAAGACCACCATAAATTATTAGCTATTTCTGATAATTTATTAATTCTTTTAGGTAATTGTGGAATTACTGTAATTCTATTAAAAACATACATTTTTCTTTTCCTCCGTATTTCATAATTTCTTTTGTATAATTTCTTTTAATATTATAATTATAAATGATAAAAAAAGTCAAATATTATTTGACTTTTTTTATAACTTTCTGTATAATGAATTTATAATTTACAAAGGAGATTTTAGTATGGATGAATTTTTAAATAATAATCATGGTATAAAAACTGATCTTTTTTCTATTGTTAATACTCAACACAATGCTAAAAGGAAAAAAGAAAAAGAAACTATAAATAATTTGAATGGTCCTAAAAAAAATAAACTTCCTATAAATTCTAATAATCGAAAAAAAACTTTACTTAAAATTGGGGTCGCAGGAGTATCTTCATTACTTATTACTACTAGTTTATTGGGCTCTACATTTCCACATGTAGATTTAAATCCTGAATATAATAATAATTCTACAGTAGAGGCAGTACTTGAGGATTATGAAACTAATAAAATTCTTTCAGATATTGATATAGTGCAAAAATTCGCTAATACCACTTTAAAAAATTCTACAAAGGAAGATTCTGATAAGTATTATAATGCTTTAAAACAAGTTAAATCTAATATTCCTAATTTAAATACTGATATTTATAAAAATATTCCTCAAAATAATTACGACTATAATTTAATAAAAGCTACTATAATTGATACTTATTTATCAAAATATTCTTCTACTATTTCTTCTGGAGATTTATCAATTTATATTCAAGATGCACAAGACGGAGCAATTATAATTAGTGTAGAAAAATTAGGTCTTTCCTTTTCAATAAAAAAGAAAGATTCTGTAGTTGAAAAAATCTTATCCTCTCAGCAAGAATATTATGATTCAGATAATATTGATGATAATTATAAACAAATAGAAGAACATATTAATGGTTTAGAAAAAGATTTACTAAAATTTAAAAAGATTTTACCTAAAAAAGCTTACCGCATCAAACAAGACAAAATATATTTAGATTCTATTGATGATGTAGCTATCCCTGAAACACTTACTTCTAATATTGAAAGTTCTAGTTCTACGTTTATCATGGATGATTATAATAAATTAAATAGTCAATTGGGTATGAATAATGATAATGAAAACGATTTAGATAAATAAATTTTGAAATAAATTGGTACATTTTATTTTTTACAAAGGGGCACGTTGCAACGTGCCCTTACTTTTTAGATAGAAAAAATCATATTTTATATTATAGGAAAATTCTTCGAAATTCCTATTAAATAAAGTCTTTGGCAAAACAAAGAAAGTATGATTAAATTTAAGATTTTTACGTATACAAACGACGTTAGATATTCTATATTCTCCAGAGCAGAGCTTCGCTAGTGGCATATATTTCGCACTTACGTCAAAAATAGCTTAACGAAATGCCTTTCTTATTTAAAATAATTTTTTATTTTTCCTTTTCCATTTTCAGAAATAACTTCTAATATACCTCCGTTTATAATTGGTATTTGTGGCGATACATGTCCTATATCTGCGTCATAAATAATTGGAATCTCTAAATCTCCTAATGCATCTTTTACAGCTTCAGAAAAACTTATATCGTAATCTTCTCTTAATATTAATGATCTACCAAAAATTATTCCTTTACAATATTTAAAATACCCTGCATTCTTCATTTGCCATAATGTTTTAAAGACATCCAGCGTAGTTGATTCAAAAATTTCTAAAAACCATATGATTCCATCATCTTTATATTTTTCTATATATTCTTTTGCTTTATCATATTTTGTTCCAATTAAAGTTTTTATAACATCAAAACATCCTCCAACAGCTCGTCCTGAAAATTGTATTCTTGTTTCATTATTTAAATTTTTCCACTTTACTTTTTCTACTAAATTATATTCTTCGTACGGATCACCATCTTTATTATCTATCCAACCTTCAAATTTTTCGCATTTTTCGTAACTTTTTTGAATAATTTCCTTCTTTTCCATTAATTTTATAGAATTTTCCAGACTTCCATGCCATTTTCTCATACCAAAAGCTTTATAATTTGGTCCATAAATTGTTGCAATGTCTAGATTAGTTGTAATAATAAATCCTAAATTAGTTATATCTGAGAAACCTTGTATCCATTTAGGTTCATATTTTCCCAATTGTTCAAAATCTAGTTCATCTAATACTTCGCATAAAAAATCCCCACCCTCTGCCA
This sequence comes from uncultured Clostridium sp., assembly GCA_964402195.1. GTDB lineage: Bacteria > Bacillota > Clostridia > TANB77 > CAG-508 > UMGS1994. Next base: position 2,455 of record CAYOBB010000004.1, read on the forward strand.
TAATAATAGATTTTACATTTTCATCACACCATAATTCCATAAATTCTTTTGCTCTCTGCTTTTTAGTAGAACTTCTTTGTTTTTCTGAAGTTCTAACATTTTGAGTCTCTTTTACTATATATCCTCTATTCTCCAAATTTCTTTTTGCATTATCTGCTCTTAGAATATTCCTTTCTCCAATTATTCCCATTGATGGAGCTGTAATTCCTATGATATCATTTTTATTTAATTTTTCAGGATATTTCATATTTCCTAGTAGATTTAAGCTTTTGAAAGCTTAAATCATTCTCCTTTCCTGTAAGCTTTTGAAAGCTTACATAAACTGGATTGGTGAAAATTATTTTTCAACCTTTACCTCTTATTTTTGTAGGAGACTTTTTCATTTTATTTTCTTAATAATTCATATAATGCTAATGTATACATATTACATGCATCTATTAGATTTTGTATTGATATATATTCATTAACCTTGTGGCATAAATCCTCTTCATCTGGCTTCATTGCACCAAAAGATACACAATTTGGAAAAGCTCTGGCATATGTTGCCCCTCCTATAGCTATAGGCTCTCTATTTTCATTCATATAACTATTATATACTTCACAAAGTAACTTAACTAATTCATTATCTTTTGGTATATACAAAGGCTCCATTTCTCCTGAATAAGTAACAGTTATCATTTCGCAATTTTTATTTACTATTTCTTTTACTTTTTCAATTGTAATATCTTTTGGAATTCTAAGATTCATACTTACACTTAATATATTTTCTTTTAATTCAAATCTAGCTAAATTAACTGTTAAATTTCCTAATTCACTTTCAGTCTTAATACCTAAATTATCACCATCTGTTTGCAATCCTATTTTTTCATTTACTATCTTTATAAAGTTATTATCTATTCTAAAATATTTAAATAATTTATTTAATACATTTATTATTTTTCCAATAGCATTAATTCCTAATTCTGGATGTGCACCATGAGCTTGAATTCCTTCGCTTTCAATAATTATATTAGTATCTTCAATTTTATAACACATATTTTCTAGTAAATTTTCATTTAGAAATTTACTACATTCATCTATTTTATTTTTTACTTTTAATTTAACCATGCAATATTTAGGAACAACATTCATTGCGTTATTTTTACAATCTATACTGTCTATCACAATATCATCACTAGATGATTTATATTCTTTTTCAAAATGTATGTTTAAAATAGCCTTTTCTGAATATATACAAGGGAAATCTGCATCAGGACTAAAACTTACATTTGGAATTTCTTCTGTCTCTTTATAACGCTTTATACATTCCCATCCGCTCTCTTCATTTAATCCCAATATTAATCTAATTCTTTTATTTACCTTCATTGTTTCAGAAATAATTTTCATAGCATAAAGTGAAGCCATAACAGGACCCTTATCATCTGTTGTACCTCTTCCATATATTTTTCCATCTTTTATAGTCGCTTCAAAAGGTGGTGTATCCCATCCTTCTCCTTCTGGTACAACATCTAAATGACCTATTATTCCTATTAATTCTTCGCCTTCACCAAATTCTATATAACCACAGTATCCATCTATGTTTTTTGTTCTAAATCCCATCTGTTTTCCTAAGTTTAACATATACATTAAAGCATTATTAGCATCTTCTCCAAAAGGATATTCTGTATCATCATTTTTATATACACTAGGTATATTTACAATTTCACAAAGATTTTTTATTAATTCATCTTTCTTTTTATCAATCTTTTCTCTAAACATTTTACCTCCTGATTTAATTAATTTATTTAGGGCAGACGCAAGGCCTGCCCCCTACAATTTTTTTAAATGTGCATATTGTTTGTGGGCACGTTGCAACGTACCCCTACTACTTGCTAAACAATTTCAAGGAACAAGAAAATAATATATTAACTGTAATTACCTTATATTTATATTGTAATAATTACACTATTCCACCATACATAAATAAAGTCATCGTTATAGCAAAAATAAAACATAACAATTTCTTCATAATAGAAAAAGCAGCTTTTCTAGAACTTCCTAACGCTCTACATACAGTAGATTTACTTTCCATTACGTCTCCTCCAGCAAAAACATTTTCAATATTGGTTTCACCATTTTCATCAACTTCTATTAATCCCCAATCATTTAATTTGATTTCTTGTTTCTCTAATAAATCTTTATTAGGCTTCAGACCTATTGCAAATACAACTGTATCAGCATCATATGTAAATTCAGAATTTACAATATCTATAGCTTTTCCATCTATTATCTTTGTTTTTATACATTCTAACTTTTCTAGTTTTCCATCTTCTCCAATACCTTTTATTACTCTCGTTAAAAATACTGGTTTCACTCCTTCTTTAATAGCGTCTTCTAATTCAACTTCTCTTGCTGGCATATGTTTTCTATCTCTACGATATAAAATTGATACTTCTTCAGCTCCCATTTTTACTGCTACTCTTGCAGAGTCCATTGCTACATTTCCTCCACCTATAACAACTGTTTTCCCTAAATTACTTAAAAATTTCTTGTCATTATATGCTCTTAGAAAAGTATCAGAATCATATACCTTATTAAAGTCTCCTATATCATATAATGATGGTTTTTCTGCACCAATTCCAATAAATATCGCATCATATTCTTTTCTTAAGTTTTCTATATTTATATTTTTACCTAATTTTTGATTATTTTTAAACTCTACACCCGCTTCTTTTAGCATATTTATAATGTTATCTATTCTTTCTTTTTCTAATCTAAAATCTGGTATTCCATACCTAAGTATTCCTCCGAATTCATTATCTTTCTCATATATAGTAACTTTATATCCATTTTTTCTAAGTTCATAGCTACATTCTAAACCTGCAGGTCCAGAACCTATTATAGCTACTTTTTTATCTAGTTCTTTTTTTACTTCTAATTTATTCTTTATATTATTTTCTATTGCCCATTCATTTACAAACCTTTCAAGTTCTCCAATATTAGTTGGAGTCTGTTTTATTCCTCTTATACAACTTCCCTCACATTGTTCTTCTTGTGGACAAACAATACTGCAGATATGTGTAAATATATTATTTTCTGTTAATATATTATATGCTTTTTTAAAATCTTGATTCTTTATTTCATTAATAAACTCTGGTATATTAGTGTTCATCGGACATCCTTTAGAACAAGGTTTGACTTTACATCCTAAACACCAATTAGCCATTTTTAAAACTTCATTTATATCTTCCATTTTTATACCCCTTGCTAATTTTTCATAGCTTCTTCATTAAAATTATTATACTATTTCATAATATCATAATAACTCTTAAAAACATATCCATTATCTTTATAATATTTAATTATTTCTGGTAATATTTCTGCTGTAACTTGCTTATCTCCAGCATCGTGCATTAATATAACTAAACTATTTTTGTCTCCTGCAGTTGAAATGAGAGAATCCCACATTTCTTCTTTTGTCTTATTTCCCGCAGCATCTCCAGTTAAGCAATTCCAATTAGTATATGTTATTTGATTCGATTGTAATAAATCAATTGCTTGCCTTTTTATATCTGCATATTGACCTCCAGAAGAACCTCCAGGAAATCTAAACAAATGTGAATTATAATTTTTAACACCTATTGCACTTCTTACCGATTCTAATGTATGATTATATTCATCTAAAACACTTTGGGGCGACGAATAAATTGAACTATACTTATGGGAATATCCATGATTTGCTATAAAATGTCCTTCTTCATATTCTCTCTTTACTATTTCTGGTTTTAAATCTACATTACTACCTAATACAAAAAAAGTAGCTTTTACATCATTTTCTTTTAAAATATCTAAAATATTCGGCGTAACACTAGATGGACCATCATCAAAAGTTAGAAAAACTTGTTTTTCATCAGAAGAATAAACACCTACTACTGCTTTTTCTATATTTTCATTATATTTTGGTAGTTCAGATTCTAGAGCATTTTCAAAATTATGTTTTGGAAAATTTTCTTCTTGAACCTCTTCTTTTTCTACTTTCTGAGTCTCCAACTTATTTTCTATTTTAGTCTTACCTGTCGTTTTTGTGATACCTTCTTCAGCTATATCATCTTTATTATTATCAAATTTATTATATGTCATCAGGCCAGTTATAACTATTATTGCTATACTTATTAATCCTATTATTGTACAAAAAATTATAATTTTATAATCACGTTTAATTTTTACTTCAGTATAATATTCTGGCCTTCCTTTCATTATATTTTTCTCCCCTATATTTCTTTATTTATAATTCTATTTCTATTTTTTTATTTGTTGGAATGTATTTTCTGTATGTTACACCACATGTATCAAACATCATTTTAGAAGCAATCACACTATCTGTATCTGCATATTTGTCCTCTTTATAAATAATTTCTTTAATTCCTGCTTGTATAATAGATTTAGCACATTCATTACAAGGAAATAATCCTACATAAATTTTAGTATCTGTTAAATCTCCTCTATAATTTAGTATTGCATTTAGTTCTCCATGACATACATATGCATATTTTGTGTCCAAAAAATTTCCATCCCTATCCCATTTCATTACATCGTCATGTAAACCTCTTGGTGCACCATTATATCCCATTGATAATATTCTATTATCCTTGCTTACAATACAAGCACCTACTTGAGTATTAGGATCTTTACTTCTTCGTGCAGATAAAAGTGCAATTCCCATAAAATATTCATCCCAAGAAATATAATCTTCTCTTTTCACAGCTTTTCCTCCTATTACCTCTATTAGTATGTATTCTATCATATTGAGAAATAATGTCAATTAGAAACTAGAAATTAGTAACGGTTCTCTTTTCCACTTTTTGAAAAAAAGAACCGTCAAGATATCTAAAAATTAAAGTTGGATACTATTAGAAATTAAATAAATGTATTATTTAATATAATAGGAAGTTACACTTTTCTGTTTATTAAAGCACTACGTGTCAATGGGCACACGCATTTCCAATTTATTCTTTTTAGAAAGCCTTCCATCACAATTTCAATATTTATGCATTTTTTCTAGCATGTATTCTTTGGAAAAATTTTATAATTTCTATTATAGGTATTATTGCAAACGCTAATCCAAATGCAACTGCTAATTCTAATAAACTAATAGATGTAAGCTCAAATAAATTAGCTACAACTGGTATATATATTACTCCTAATGTAAATACAGTCGTTAATAAAAATGCTCCAAGTAACCACCAATTAAATATCTTCATTTTAAATATCGAACCCCTTTGTGATCTCATACATATTGCATGAAACATCTCTATAAAGTTAGCTGTTAAGAACGCCATTGTAATTCCATCTTTTGATTCAAATATACCATAATGTCCAAGCTCTATATGTTGACCCAAGAAGAAAGAAAATATAACTATTGCAGCCATTATAAAACCTTGGACAATCATATCAAATCCCGCTCCACCAGAAAATATTCCTTCACTTGAACTACGAGGTTTCCTTTTCATTAAATTTCCTTCTGCCTTCTCCATTCCTAAAGCTAGTCCTGGCATACTATCTGTTACCATATTAATCCATAATAATTGTGCTGGTGTTACTATTGTTATTCCTAAAATTGATGCAGCAAATATATATATTACTTCAGCCATATTAGTTGATAATTGAAATTGTAATACTTTTCTAATATTGTCATAAATTTTTCTTCCTTCTTCTACGGCATTTACAATTGTAGCAAAGTTATCGTCTGCTAAAACCATGTCTGATGCACCTTTTGTTACATCAGTTCCTGTAATTCCCATACTAATTCCTATATCTGCTGCTTTTATTGATGGTGCATCATTTACACCATCTCCTGTCATAGCTACAATCATATCTTGAGCTTTAAGAGCTCTTACTATTCTTGTTTTATGTTCTGGCTGAACTCTAGCAAATACTGAACATGTCTTTACTACTTCGATTAATTCTATATCTGTTAATTTTTCTAGCTGACTTCCAGTTACAGCTTCACTAGAATCTTTAATTATTTGTAAGTCTTTTCCTATAGCTGTAGCAGTATCAATATGATCTCCTGTAATCATTACAGGTCTTATTCCCGCACTTTTACATTCTTTAATTGCTTCATATACTTCCGCTCTACATGGATCTATCATCCCAACAAAACCTATAAAAATTAAATTATTTTCTATTTTATCTGCATTATAGTTTTCTGGTTCTTTTTTATACTCTTTATATGCTGCACCCAAAACTCGAAGTGCTTTATCTGCAAAACTTTTATTTTTTTCTTTTATCTGATTTTTTATTTCTTCTGTCATATCTACTACTCTTCCATTTAATAGATATCCAGAACATCTATCTAATAATATTTCGCAAGCACCTTTGGTATATTGAATAATTTTTCCATTTTTGTTATGAACTGTAGACATCATTTTTCTGTTTGAATCAAATGGTGCTTCTCCTATTCTAGGAGAATTTTCTTCTAATTTATACTTAGGTAATCCTATTTTATTGGCAAAGTTAACTAAAGCACATTCCGTAGGTTCTCCTATAGATTCTGTTTCTCCTTCTTTTATCTCTGCATCAGAACATAAAGCCATAGCCTCTGCTAATAATTCTTCATCTGTAGTTTCTGTCTCTATTACTGTCATTTTATTTTGTGTTAAAGTTCCTGTTTTATCTGTACATATTACTTGAGTACATCCTAAAGTTTCAACTGCACTCAATTTTCTAATTAAAGCTTGTCTTTTAGACATTGAAGTTACACCTATTGAAAGTACAATTGTAACTATTGCAGGTAACCCTTCTGGTATTGCTGCGACAGCTAGAGCAACTGCAACTAAGAATGTATCTAGTATATTTTCTCCAGAAAAATCTCCGCTCCTTATTATTCCAAACACAAATACAAAAATACTTATTCCAATCACTAATTTTGTGAGAACTTTTGAAAGCTCAGTCATTTTTCTTTGAAGTGGAGTCTGCTCCTCCTCAGCCTTTTGTAATGCATCTGCAATTTTTCCCATTTCAGTATTCATACCAGTTTGAACAACTACAGCTTTTCCTCTACCATATACAACCGTACTACCACTATAAAGCATATTAGTCCTATCTCCCAAAGAGATATCTAAAGTATTTTCTTGTAAGTTCAATATGTCAATAACTTTATTAACTGGAACCGACTCTCCTGTTATAGCTGCTTCTTCTACCTTCATGCTATAAGATTCTAAAATTCTACAATCTGCTGGAATTGCATCTCCCGCTTCTAAAACTATAACATCTCCAACTACTAAATCTTCACTTTTAATATTTTTAATAACTCCATCTCTTATAACTTTAGAAGTAGATTTTGTCATTTCCATCAAGGCATCAATTGCATGTTCTGCTTTACTTTCTTGTACCATACCTAAAATTGTATTTACAATTACAACAAAAAGTATTATAAATACATCCGTAAAACTTTCTCCCTTAAGTACTGCTGTAACTGCTGATATTCCAGCAGCAACTAATAACATAATTATCATTGGATCAATTAAAGATTTTACAAATTTTTTAATAATTCCATCTTTTTCTGGTTCTTTCAATTTGTTCTTTCCATTTTTCTCAAGTCTTTTAGTTGCTTCTTGTGATGAAATTCCATTTGGCGAAGATGCTAAATCTTTTAAAACATCGTGTGTGCTTTTCAAATATTCTTTCAAAACTTTCACTCCTTTATATTATTATGTACAAAAATGAGACTTCGTCTGCATTTTTTTTGCAGATAAGTCTCATTTTTTAAAATATAACCAGATTATTATATCGAGATTGTTGATTATATTACATATCTTTCAATATGCTAACTACTCCCTTATCTTTTGAAAATTATATATTAAAAAAAATTTTTTATCAATACTTAAAGTGATTTATTCAATAATACCTAATAAATTTAATTACAATTCACAGTTTTTTAATCAAGAATAGGGTAAGAAGTCTCATAATATATTATTTTTGAAATACCGCGTTAGCGACCAAACGAGCCCTCAAGGGCGAGTGCGAATTGGAGCAACTTACTAATATTAAATTTTAAGGTTGCGACAAACAAGGTATGAAAAAATAATATATTATGAGACTTCGCAAGCAAGCTGTGAATAGTAACTAATTGTATTCATTTAACTTAAAATAGTAGAATCACTTGCTCCACTTCCTACAATTTGACTCATCAAAACATTCCATGTATTAGATCCTAAAATTCCGTCTGCCGATAAACCATTTTGTGCTTGATAAGCTATCACAGAATTTCTTGTTTTTGTTCCAAATACTCCATCTAACCCTCCAGTATCATATCCAAGTGTTATTAAAGCATCTTGTGCTATTAATACATATGGTCCTTTACTACCTTGCCTTGTAAGAGGATAGCCACTTGCTACCCATCTATTATCAAAATGAACCCATCTTGGTGTCAAAGAAATTGGTTCCACATACCTCCAGTATCCTGAGCTACTAGCTAAATTCCTTAAAGTAAGTCTTTGAGAAGCTGTTAAATTTTGTGCAACATCAAAAGCGAGCCCTGCATAGTGTTGTGATAATATTCCATGACCACCTTCCCAACACCTCTTAAATGCAAATCCCACATAAATAGGTGCTCCATATAATGTTCTAAAATTATTCCATGAACGCATAGTTCTTCTGTCTGTCCAAAAAATTTGAGATGTACTAGATCCTCTAAACTCTTTTACAGTTAATGTTCTATTTGCATTATATGGCATAGCTTCATTTTCGTCTCTAAAAAATGTTTCCATCCTATTTGTATCATTATTATATATAAGTATTTTTGCCATTATTTCTCCTCCTTATTTTTTGTATATATTATTCAAATATTATTTTTTTGTGTAAAATTTTCTTTTATTTAAAAGGCTATTCCTTTTTTTATTTTTATAACATATAATAGGAATATACAAAAATTATAATTATAATTTTGCATTAAATTTATATTTCATGGAGGTAACCTCATGAAGAAAATTATTTTTAAGGGCTGTGGAACAGCTATAGTAACTCCTTTTTCAGAGGATGGAGTTAATTTTGAAGAATTTAAGAAATTAATTGAATTTCAAATTGAAAATAATGCTGATAGTATTATTGTATGTGGTACAACTGGAGAATCTTCAACTATGACAGAGACTGAAAGAAAACAAACTATTGAATTTGCTGTAAAAGCAGTAAATGGACGTATTCCAGTTATTGCGGGTACTGGTGGAAATTGTACTAAAAATGTAATTGAATTTACTAAATGGGCTGAAAAAGCAGGTGTGGATGGAGCTTTAATTGTTACTCCATATTATAATAAAACAACTCAAGATGGATTAATCGCTCACTACTCTGCTATTGCTAAAGAAACTTCTTTACCTATAATTCTTTATAATGTACCTAGTAGAACTGGTGTTAATATTTTACCTTCTACTTGTTTAAAACTTTCAAAACTAGAGAATGTCGTTGCTGTAAAAGAAGCAAGCCGGTAATCTTTCACAAGTTGCTGAGATAAAATCTTTATGCAAGGAATCTTTAAATATCTATTCTGGAAATGATGATCAAATTTTACCTGTATTATCTGTTGGTGGTATTGGTGTTATATCTGTTTTATCAAATATTTTTCCAAAACAAACTCACGATATGGTATATAATTATTTAAATGGAGATATCAAATCTTCAACTGATTTACAATTAAAAATGATTCCATTTATTAAAGAATTATTTTCAGAAGTAAACCCTATCCCTGTAAAAGCCGCTTTAAATATGTCTGGATTTTCTGTTGGAACTCCCCGCATGCCTTTAATAGAAATGTCAGAAAAAGGAAAAGAAAATTTAAAAAAAGAACTTTTAAAATTAATATAATTGTAATATAATAAATTTATAGTCCATACATAAAAGGAGATAAAATGAATTCTAAAGATAATCTTGAAGGAGAATTTAATGAAATACTAAAACCTGTTATTGAAAATCATCATGTACAAAAAATGAAAGATTATATTCAACATTGTGATGTTACTTGTTTTGAACATTGCAGAAATGTTGCATATTATACTTATTTTGTTTGTAAAAAATTAAATTTAGATTATAAATCCGCTACTAAAGCTGCAATGCTTCATGATTTTTTCTTATATGATTGGAGGGTATCTTCTTTTTCTAGAAAAAGTTTTCATGGTTTTGTGCATCCTAAATTATCTTTAGAAAATGCTCTTTTATATTTTTCTCTTTCTGAAAAAGAACAAGACATGATTGTTAAACATATGTGGCCTATTACAATTAAATTACCAAAATATAAAGAAAGCTATATTTTAACTTTTACAGATAAATTTTCTACTCTTCTAGAAAGTTATAGATATTTTCGAAGAAGACCTAAATTTCAAAGAATATATGCTAATATGGCACTTTTCTTTGCTATTTTATTTTTTAAATTATAAGGAGGACAAATGATAAACGTATTAATTAATGGTTGCAATGGAAAGATGGGACAAGAAGTTTCTAAACAAATATTAAAAAGTGATGATTTTGATATTTTTGCTGGTTTCGATAGGATTGATACTGGGGATAATGATTTCCCTGTTTATACATCTTTTGAAGATATAAAAGGGAAGCCAGATATTATTATAGATTTTTCTATACCTGTTTCTACTCTTAATATATTAAAATATGCTAAGGAAAATCAAATACCAATTGTTATTGCTACAACTGGATTTTCTGATGAAGAATTCAAAATCATAGAAGAATCTTCAAAGAAATTACCTATATTTCAATCTTTTAATATGTCATATGAAATAAATCTTATGGCTGAAATAGTTTCAAAAATGGCAACCTTATTAAAAAATTCAGATATAGAAATTGTAGAAACACATCATAATAAAAAAGTAGACGCACCTTCTGGAACAGCAATTTTACTAGCTGATAGTATAAATAAAGCTTTAGATAATTCAATGGATTATGAATATAATAGGCATAGTAAAAGAGAAAAAAGAAAGAAAAATGAAATAGGTATTCATTCTATACGTGGTGGAAATGTTGTAGGGAAACATTCTGTATTATTCTTCTCAGAAAACGAGAGTTTTGAAATAACTCATAATGTTAGTTCTAGGAGTGTTTTCGCAGAAGGAGCATTAAAAGCTGCTGAATTTTTGATTAATAAACAAAATCGGACTTTATCATATGAAAGATATGTTTTAAAAGGCGAGCGATGCTCACCTTTTATTGTATTTTTTTAATCATAATGCTCTCATTGCGTTTAAAATTGCAATTACAGATACTCCTACATCAGCGAATACCGCAAGCCACATATTAGCCAGCCCCATAGCTCCCAGTAACAAAATAATTAATTTTACTCCTATTGCAAAGATAATATTTTGTTTTACTATTCTTAATGTCTTTTGGGAAATCTTAATTGCTTCAGGAATCTTACTTAATTCATCTGTCATTATTACAATATCTGATGCTTCAATTGCTGCATCTGCACCTATTGCTCCCATAGCTATTCCAATATCTGCTCTAGCTAATACTGGGCTATCATTTACTCCATCTCCAATAAAAGCAACTTTTTCTGTTTCTTTTTTATTCTTTATTATTTTTTCTAATAAATTTAATTTATCTTGTGGTAATAATTCTGAATAGCATTCATCAATATTTAATTCCTCTTTTACTTTTAAAGCTACTTCTTTTTTATCCCCAGTAAGCATTACTGTTTTTATTGATGATTTTTTCATTAATTCAATTGTTTTTTTACTTTCTTGTTTTATTTCATCAGAAATTAAAATATATCCTGCATAGTTTCTATTTATTGCAACATATACAATGGTTCCTACTTCACTAGTCTCTTCAAAATTTATATTTTCTTCTTTTAATAATTTCTCATTTCCAACTAATATTTCTTTTCCAAAAATTTTAGCCTTTATTCCTTTTCCAGAAATATCTTCTATGTTTTCAATCTGATTATCATCTATTTTTTCATTAAATTCTTCTTTAATAGATATAGCTATTGGATGGTTAGAATAATTTTCAGCATAAGCTGCTATTTTTAATAATTCTTTCTTCTCTATATTTTTTGTTTCAATTTTTTGAACATTAAAAACACCTTTTGTAAGTGTCCCTGTTTTATCAAAAACAGCTATTTTGGTTTTTGATAAGTTTTCTAGATAGTTACTTCCCTTTATTAGAATTCCTTTTTTTGAAGCACCTCCGATTCCTCCAAAAAAGCTAAGTGGAATTGATATAACTAAAGCACATGGACAAGAAATTACAAGAAAAATTAGTGCTCTAGAAATCCAAGTTGCCCATTCTGCTTTCAATACTAATGGTGGTATAACTGCCAAGGCAATAGCAAAAAAAACAACTATTGGAGTATAATATCTTGCAAATTTTGTAATAAATTTTTCTGATTTTGACTTTTTACTTGTTGCATTTTCTACTAATTCTAATATCTTATTAACAGTAGATTCTTCAAAAGCTTTTGTAACTTCTATTTCTAACAAACTATTTAAATTAATACAGCCACTTAAAATCTCATTTTCTTCTTCTATTTTTCTTGGAACTGATTCTCCTGTTATAGCTTTTGTATCTAACATAGATTTTCCTTTTTTTACAATTCCATCTAAAGGAACTTTTTCTCCTGGTTTTACAAAAATTATGTCTCCCACTTTTATTTCTTCTGGATTTACTTTTACTAATTCATCATTTATTTTTATATTTGCAAAATCTGGTCTAATTTCCATTAATTTTGTTATTGATTTTCTAGATTTATTAACAGCATAATTTTGGAAAGTTTCTCCTATTTGATAAAATAACATTACAGCTATAGCTTCTGGAAACTCTTTTAAAATAATTGCTCCAATCGTTGCAATTGACATTAAAAAATTTTCGTCAAAAACTTTGCCTTTTATAATATTTTTAATAGCTCTTTTTAAAACGTCATACCCTATTATTATATATGCAAGAAAGTATACAATATATTTTGCTATATCCATTTTAATAAAATTTGCTACAATCCATAAAATAATAGTTAAAATAATTCTGTATATCATTTTTCCTCCTTTTTTGGGGCAGTCATACATCCACATTTGTAATGCAGGCATGGAAAAAAGCCCTTACAGTATTTGGATTTTCTCTTCTTAATATTTTATTTGTGCATCTGGCTCATACTTTTTAATAATATCTATAGCTCTTTTCATTATTTCATCAAATTCTTCATCTTCTCCAACTATAGTAACTTTTGAAGTCATAAAATTTACTGTAGCTTCACTTACTCCTTTTACTCCATTTAATTTATCTTCTATTTTTGCTGCACAATTTGCACAATCTAACCCTTCTAATATAAAACTTTTTTTCATTTCTATTCCTCCTAATATAATATTTATTTTTCTAATACATGCTCTAAAGCCATCTCAAATATAATCTTTACATGGTCATCTGCTAAATTATAAAAAACCATTTTTCCCTCTTTTCTAAACTTTACAAGTTTAGCATCTCTTAAAGTTCTAAGCTGATGGGATATAGCAGATTTAGTCATATTTAAAAGTACTGCTAAATCACATACACACATTTCATTTTTATCTAAAGCCCACATTATTTTAGCTCTAGTACTATCTCCAAGTATCTTAAAGAAATCAGATACATCAAATAAGATATCTTCATCTAGCATTTTTTCTTTTACACTTTTTATAACATCTTCATGTATCACTTCACATTCATAACCTTCTATTTTACTCATACTACCTCCTTCTTATTTGAATAATTGTTCAACTATTTGTGTTTTTATTATAGTTGAATATATATTCAATTGTCAATATAAATATTCTATTTGTAACAAAAATGTATTATTATTCATTAATAACTAAAATTATGACAAAATAAGAAAAGTGGCGAAGCCACTTTTCTTATTTTGTCATAATTACACACACACCCATACAGATGCACTTCCACCATTTACATAGAAATTCCCATATCCATTTTCGTCTATTTCAACTATTTCTTGTCTATGATTTAAGCAATCTATAAATTTCTTTCCCGCAAATTTCTCTCCTATGTACATTACTTTTGAACCCTCATATTTATCTGACATTATAACAGCTAAACCCGATTTTAAATGTTCATCATCACCTTCTCTAGTAAAACCAATAATATCAAAATCATCAAAATAATCATGCTCACTTCCGTAAGCCTTATCTTTTCTTATTTTCATAAGAAGTTCTATATTCTCCATTTTTCTTATATTATCATGCTTAATTCCATAATAATCTCCATAAAACACACATGGATAACCGTCTTTTTTTAGTAAAATTATTGAGTAAGCAATTTCCTTAAACCAATCTGGTATCCAAGATTCTAAAGCTTGTCCTGGTTGAGTATCATGATTGTCTACAAAAGTAACAGCCATTCCTGGATTATTTTTTACTAAAGTATTATCTAAAATCTGTGACATATTAAATTCGCCATCGCTATGTGATGCTTTATAAAAATTATAATGAAGTGGTACGTCAAACAAAGATATTGAGTAATTTGTTTCTGATAAATATTTTTCTAAATCAGCAATATTAGAGCTCCAGTATTCTCCAACGCAAAATAAGGGTTTATGTGTTTCTTCGCGCAAATATTTTATCCAATCTCTCATAAAATTAGCATCTATATGCTTTACAGCATCTAATCTTAGTCCATCTACATTTGTAAGTTCTAAATACCATTTACCCCATTTCTTGCATTCTTCTATTACCTCAGCATTATCAAAATCTAAGTCTGCACCCATTAAATAATCAAAGTTTCCAAATTCTTTGTCTACGTCTCTTTGCCATGTTTTATCTTTTAATTTATATAAAGCTGTCTCTTTAGTTTTTGAATTATAATCAATTCCGCTAAAGTGAGTCCAATTATATTTAAAACTTGAATATTTATCATTTCTTCCTGGAAAAGTAAATTTAGTCCAAACCTCTACAGTCTCTTCTTCTCCTTCCACAATATTATGGTCATCCCATCTACATTTTTGTGCCTTAATTGTTTGAATACTATCTGCTCCCATTTTATGATTCAGAACAATATCTGCATATACTTCTATTCCTGCTTGTTTTAATTTAATAATTGATTCTAAATATTCATCTTTTGTTCCATATTTCGTAGGTACAGTTCCTTTTTGATTAAATTCGCCTAAGTCATACATATCATAAACACCGTATCCTACTTCATCTTTTCCACCGATTCCTTTATATGCTGGCGGTAGCCATATAGAAGTAATACCTAATTTTGATAGTTCTTCAGCCTTTTTTCCTACAAAGTTCCAATGATTCGAGTTACATTTTAAATACCACTCAAAAGATTGTAACATTATTCCATTTATTTGTTTCATCTATTATTCCTCGTTTTTTATTTTTAATATATCTTCATCTTTTTGCATATTGGGTTCTAAAAATTCGTAGCATTTTTTATTTTTTTTCATTACTGCAGTTGCAATTTCTTTATCTGCTCTTAATCTTTTGCTTGCGTATTTTATAATTATTGGTTTATTTTGAATTGCTTCCATTACCACTTCTTTATCATCACGCATTTTAGAAGATGCAAAATATAATATCTGACCTGATTTTTTCAGTCCTGCTATTAATAACTCTTTATCTTTTAATAACTTTTCTCCAGCATAACAATATGTCCATCCAAGTCTACTTACAGATTCATATACAATTTCTCTATCTGATTTTAAATTTTGACTTGCAAATTCTAAAGCCTCTGGATTATTTTTTACTGCTTCATATACAACTTCTCTATCATCTCTTAAAGTTTCATTAGCAAACTCTAATAATTTTCCATTTGTCTTTACAGTGTTTAAAACATAATTTCTATCACATGAATTTGATTGCATATCTAATATTTCTTTTGCTATTGGCATTTATTTTTCTTCCTTTATTATCAAAATTTATAGTTTTAATGAAACTTTTCTATCAATTCATACCATTCTGGCTTTACTTTTTTTAAATTTATTGGTTTCAAATTTTTATCAGTAAAACAATGCATACTTGTTAATTTTGCTACTAACTGATTATCTTTAGTTATAGTATATCCAAATTCTATCCTAACACCATTATTTTTTGTTATTTTAGTATCAATTATAATCTCATCATCATATGTTGTTGAATATTTATAATCACAAGTGACACTTAATACGGGAATCATAAAACCTTCTTCTTCAACCTTCCCATATGGAAGCCCCATTTTATTCATAAAATCACATCTAGCTTCTTCTATAAATCTAATATAATTAGAATGATGTGTAATTCCCATCCTATCTGTTTCATAATAATTTATTTTTCTATAGTATTTCAAAATAACCTCCTAATTTTTAGCTATTTTATT
>CAYOBB010000005.1:0-5848 GCA_964402195.1 uncultured Clostridium sp.
AAAATAGTATGGTTAAATACAAGGAAAATATTAAACCTCAGAATTCGCCTGAATTAAAACCTGAATATAATTTAACTCCGGTAAAATATGTATATGATAATACTGAGTCTTTAGAAGGACACTGGGAAAAGACAGATGCTACTGATACAGATTGGTACAACTATGAAAATAACAGATGGGCTGTAGCAGTTGAGGGAGCTACATTTAAAAAGGACGAAAATGGTAATGATATGATAATATTAAGTACTTGTACAAATGTATATGTTTGGGTACCTAAATATTATTATGACACCACCACTAATGAGTTTGCTTATTTTGGATATAAAGATACTGATATGGTAATTAAAGTTGATGAAAAAAATAAATATTCACTGGAGTCAGCTTCAACTGAGAAGTCTTATTTTGATACTGATAAGACTGGAGAGTGGATAAAAGTAAGTTTTGAAAATAAAGAACTTACATGTTTAGAGACAGATGCAGATAAAGATAAAGAGAATATTTTTGATATTATAAATGACGACAAGTGTAAATATAATGCTAAAAATACAATAATTCCTAATACATCAGAATAATAGTTTGAATGTATTTGTGAAATAGTGAAATGAAAGGGGATAATGACCTATGGCTAGAGTACCAATTGGAATAGAACTTATAAAAAGAAAAGTAGCTACAGAGGCTAATATAAAAGAGGCTTTAAGATATCAAAAAGCTCATCCTGGAAAGAAGATAGGAGATATTTTAAATATATTAAATTTATGCGACCAGCAGAAATTGATTAAAGCGTTGGGAGAAATTTTAGGGGAGAAGGTTATTCTTCTTACTCCAGAGTTTATAAAGCTAAATGTCGTTGACTATATTTCACTTGATGTTGCTAAGAAAACGAATGCTATTCCTTTTGAAGAAAATAATGGAAAAGTAAAAGTTTGTTTTGCTGATACTAGCAGTAAAAAAATAGTAGAGCAAATAAGACTTATGTTATTGCATAATGGCTATTCAATGGAAAAGTATATAACTTTTGAGTCTAATATTGAAAATATCTTAAATACTTTAGAAGGAAAGTCAACTGATAAAATAGAAGAAGGAACTCAGGACATTTCAAAATTAGTGGATACTATTATTAAGTCTGCTATAGATAAAGATGCTAGTGATATTCATATAGAGCCAATGGAAAAAGAAGTAAGAGTAAGATATAGAATTGATGGTGATTTAATTACTACTGCTAAAATACCTAAAGAGAGTCAAGCTCAAGTAATAGGTAGATTGAAGGCTATTTCTAATATGTATCAAGAAAAACAAGAAGATCAAGATGGTAGAATTTTATTATATCCACAGTATAATATTCGTGTTTCTTCACAAAAAAATATATATGGAGAAAAATTTGTTTTAAGATTGCTTAAGAAAGATTCTAATATTAGAGATATTTATGAGTTAGGATTCCCAAGGAATGGAGATATTATAAAAAAGTATTTTAATAAAAGAAATTCAATTACTGTTATAGCTGCTCCTACTGGAGAAGGTAAAACTACAACTCTTTATAGTATTATGAATGTTTTAAATACTCCAAATGTTAATATTATTACTATAGAAGATCCAGTAGAAATTAGAATTCCAGGGCTAAATCAAGTTGAAATTGGACCTAAGACTAGTTTTTCAGGAGCACTTAGAACTGTTTTAAGGCAAGATCCTAATATAATTTTAGTAGGAGAGATAAGAGATTTAGAAACTGCTGAAATCGCTATGCAAGCTGGACAGACAGGTCATTATGTTTTATCAACAATACATACTATTAATTCTATAGAGGTTATTACTAGACTTAGAAAATTAGGAATTTCTGATTACGATATTGCAAGTACATTAGCAACTTCTGTATCTCAAAGACTAGTTAGAAGAATTTGCCCTCATTGTGCTAAGAAGAGAGATTTTACTAAAGAAGAAAAAGAAAAAATAAATAATTATGTACAAAAATATGGAATAGAGTTTGATTTTAAAGATAAATTTACATATGATGCAATTGGATGTAAAAAGTGTAATATGACAGGATATTCTGGAAGAATTGCAATAACAGAAATATTAGATATGACAGATAAATTAAAGGAATTAATTACAGATGGAGCTTCTACATATGAGATTAGAAGAGTTGCTTTAGAGGGAGGTTTTTTACCACTTGAGGTAGATGGATTAAATAAAGTAGTTGATGGTTTTACTACATTAGACGAAGTAGATAAGAAAATTGTGTTATTTAATTAAAACAAAAAATCTATATTAAAAATAAACAATACATTGCAAACGTGTATGGACGAACATGTTCGCCCGTAATTAAACAGAACATAAAATATTTTTTAGAAAGGATAATATAAGATATGGTAAGTTTAGGAAAAATTATAGATGAAGCAATGCAAAGAAATGCTTCTGATATTCATATTGTATGTGGGCTAAAGCCAGTGCTTAGAATACAAAAGGCTCTTCTTCCTTCTAAATTTCCAGTTCTAACAGAAGAAGATATATATGGAATTTATGATCAGATAGTTGAGGGAAAGCTTGAAGAAGATGAAAGATTTAAAAAAAATAGAGTATTAGATACTGCGATTGTTCATAGAAATATTAGGTTAAGAGTAAATGTTTCTAGCATGGATGAGATACCATTATTTACTTTAAGAATTATAAAAAATGAATTACCTACTTTTGAGGAATTGGGCTTGCCTGATGTAATTAGAAGAATGACATATCAGCCTCAAGGTGTTATTTTAGTAACAGGAAAGACAAACTCTGGAAAAACTACTACTTTAAATGCTTTGATTAATGAAATTAACGAAAAACAAAATAAAAAAATTCTAACTTTAGAGTCACCAGTTGAGTATAAGCACAAATCCAAAAAATCGATTATTATCCAAAAGGAAGTTGGAATCGGAGGAGATTCTCTTACATATTTTGATGGTGTAAAAAACTCTCTAAGAGAAGATTGCGATATTCTAGTAATAGGTGAGGTTAGGGATAAAGATACAATGAATGCTGCTATAGATATGGCTGAAGCTGGGCATTTAGTAATTGGTACTCTTCATACAAAATCATGTGCGGAAACTTTAGATAGAATTATTAATTTTTATGATTTTTCAGATCAGGCTCAAATTAAGTATTTAATGGCATCACTATTAAAAATTATTGTTTCTCAAAGACTTATTCCAAATACTACAAACGATGGATTAGTAATGGTTCCTGAGGTTATGGTGGTTGATGATATTGTAGCTCGGATATATTAGAAAAGAAAAGTTTAGTGTTGCTGGAATTGAGGATGCTATTTCAAGTAGTACAGATAAAGGTAGTAGAAGTTTAATGACTTCTCTTGCTGAATCTGTTATAAAAGGTCAGCTTACTTTAGAACAGGCAGAAACTCAAGTAGAAGAAAAGAATATTGATGTTTTAAATAGAACTATAAGACAAATGGAAACAAATAAACGCTCTTAGGAGGTGAAAGTAAATGCCAACGTTTCAATATAAGGCAATAAATAAAAAAGGACAAGTTGTAAAGTATAACGTAAATGAGGTAAGTAAAGTTGATTTATTTAAAAAGCTAAAGAAGAATGGATTGACTCCTATTTCAATACAACAAGCAGTTACAATTAATAGTTTTGATAAAATGCCTAAAATGAAGCATAGAACTACTTCGGAAATGCTAAGTGATATGTCAGCAGATGCTTCAAAGATGATTTATGATAAGACAGATACTAAAAATAAGAAAAAAACTATAATTACCGGTACTGGACCGAAAATAAAAATAAGAGATATTATGATTTTTACACAGAGTTTTCTTTTATTAAAAAAGGCTGATTTTAATAACGTTCATGCTTTAGAAACTGTAATAAAATCAACTGAAAATATTAGATTTAGATTAGTATTAGAGGATATATTAAGAGGTGTAGAAGCTGGTGAATATATGTATTCTACTATGGAATATTATTCTAATATTTTTCCAGTTATATATGTTAATATGATAAAAGTAGGTGAGCTTTCTGGTTCTCTTACTAATTCATTAGAACAAGCAATGGATTATTTAGAGAGTTCAACAAGACTTACTAAAAGAGTTAAAAAAATTATTATTCCAAATTTAATTCAATTTTTTGGATTAATTGGCTTATTAATAGTAGGTACATTAATTGCAATTCCTTCTATACAGGATGTTTTCGATGCAGTTGGAACAGAAGAAGAATTACCTGAGATAACTCAGAAATTTTCAGATTTCTTAACAAGTTTTTCGAGTTGGTGGTATATTCCTACTTTAATTATTGCTCTACTTATGGCAGTTACATTTATGTATATAAATACTCCTAATGGTCGTTTCCGTTTCCATGCATTTAAATATAAAATGCCTATTTTCGGAAAATTAATTTATGCCATAGATTTTTCTAGAGTTATGAAAGCTGTATCACTGAATATTAAAAATGGTATGAGAATTCAGCAGGCTCTAGAAGTTAGTCAAAATGTTGTAAGAAATAATGTTATGTTATCAATTTTGGAGGTTGCTATAAATAACAGCATGATGGGTAAATCTTGGATAGAGCCTTTTGAAGAGGCTGGACTTGGAAACAGTATGACAACAGAAATGCTCAAAGTAGGAATGCAAACAGATTTAGCTACTATGATGGACAAATTATTAGAGTTTATTGAAATAGATATTGATAATATCTTAGAGAGAATAATGAAGGTATTACCAGAAGTAAGTTATATATTTGTAGGTGTTGTACTTATTTTCTTTGTATTAGTAGTATTAGTACCTTGTATCCAAGTTTACATGGGTTCATTTATGTTCAGTGCATATTTATAAAAAGGTATTTACAAATAGCTACTAAATGTGTTATATATAGATTAATCTATTTAGCACATTTAGTAGCTAAAGTTTTTTAAATCAAAAAATTTTTTTCATAAGATTACATTTTTTAATCTTTAAAAATATTCCTAAAAATGAAAAAATTTAAAAGTAAGGAGGTGTCTCTGTTTATTTATCATGCAATAAAATAATAGTTATTTACGTGCTAGAATAGAAAATAAACATAAATTACTTGTAAATTAAAATAGTAATTGGTATAATTTTAAGGAGGTAATAATGGCAATATTAACGGAGGAATTAAAACAATATAATTTAAAAAATGATGTTATTTTTAAAGCATTTTTTAGTAGAAAAGGTAATGAGGATTTTTTAATTGATTTTCTAAATGCATTATTAAAAATTAATATTAAAGATATAAAAATAGCAGGTGAAGTATTTTTAGGACAATTATCAGTTGAAGAGAAGGGTGGAAGACTGGATATACAAGCAGAATTAGATAATAAGAGTATAATTAATATAGAGTTACAATTAAGAAATCAATATAATATTGAAAAAAGATCTACATATTATGCTGCCAAAATGTTATCAAAGGAAACAGAAAGAGGAGAAGATTACGATAATATAAAGCCTGTGATAATGATAAATATATTAGATTATAAATTATTGGGATTTGATGAATATGTATCTGAAACTATAACTGTTTTAAAGGAACATAGAGATTATGAAATGATGAGAGGAATAAAATGGTATTTTATAGAGCTACCTAAATTTAGAAAAGCAAATCCAAATATGAATGAAAAATTGAATCAATGGTTAGCTTTTATAGATGATTATGATAGGAGGTTAGTGGAAATGGCTGAGAAGAAAAATAAGACATTGGAAAAAGCAAGAGTAGAAATGAATTATTTAACAGGTGATGATGAGATAAGAAGACTTGCTGAGCTTAGAGAAAAGTGGGAGATGGATTATAATAGTGGTATAGCAAATGCAAAAGAAAAAGGTTTTGAGGAGGGAAAAGCAGAAGGA
>CAYOBB010000005.1:5948-17558 GCA_964402195.1 uncultured Clostridium sp.
TAGTGGTATAGCAAATGCAAAAGAAAAAGGTTTTGAGGAGGGAAAAGCAGAAGGAATATCCAAAGGAATGGTGGAAGGAAGAGCAGAAGGAAGAGCAGAAGGAAGAGCAGAAGGAATGGCAGAAGGAAGAGCAGAAGGAAAAGCAGAAGGAATGGCTGAAGGAAAAGCAGAAGGAATGGCTGAGGGAAGAGTTGAAGGTAGGATAGAAGGAAGACAAGAGGGAATAAAACAAGCCAAAATAGAAATTGCTCAAAAACTTCTTAAATTAAATACTTGCATAGAAGATATTATAAAAATAACAGAATTATCTAAAGAAGAAATATTGAAAATAAAACAGAGAATCTAGAGAGGTTTTAGTATGAGAATTGGTATTGATATTGGTGGTAGCCATATAGCTGTAGGTCTAATTCAAGAGTATAAAATTATAGATTTTGTAGATAGAGATTTTCTATTAGAAGATAAGAAAAATATAGAAGATGCAATTATAAATTATTCTACACAGTTTATCAATTTATTGTTAGAGAGAAATAAGAAAACCTTAGAAGATTTAGAACTTATTGGAATTAGTGCACCTGGAACTGCTATAAATGGTGTGATGATATCATCTGGAAATATAGGAATAAAAAATTATCCCATTATAGAAAGATTGCAGGAAAAAATAAAATTGCCGATGAAAATTGGAAATGATGCAAAATGTGCTGCTATTGCAGAAAAAGAATATGGTTGCTTAAAATCGTACGATAGAAGTATATTTTTAACTCTAGGAACTGGTATTGGGGGAGCAGCTTTTTTAGATAATAAATTACTAAAAGCAGGTCAAAGACCAGGATATGAATTTGGACATATGGTTATTGAAAAAAATGGAATGCCTTGCAATTGTGGAAGAAAAGGTTGTTTTGAAGTATATGCTTCGATGAAAGTGTTTAAGAGAAATTTAAGGAAAGCTTTAAATGTAGATGAGAAAGTAAGAGGAAAAGAACTTTTAGAAATACTTAAAAAAAATAATCCAGAAAATGATAATTATGAAATAATAGAAAGTGTAGTAGAGGAATATATTGAAAATTTAAGTATTGGAATATTAAATTTAATTTCTATTTTTGAACCAGAAGTTGTTGGAATTGGAGGAAGTTTTGTACATTTTAAAGAAATACTTTTGCCAAGATTAAGAGAAAAAATACAAAAAGTAAATGAAGAAAAAAGAAATATTATAATAGAAACTGCAATTTTGGAAAATAATGCAGGGATTATTGGAGCAACTTTATAAAATTCGGGAGAAAGCAATGAGCAGAGTTATATATGAAGAAAGAAAAGATGTAAAAGAAGAAAAAAAAGAAGTTTTAAATAAAAAAGCAGAAGATAAAAAAAATAAAAAGTTAAAGATTATATTTTTTACCATTCTTACTTTAATAGCTATAGGATTAGTAGCTATAGATATATTATTATATGGACGTAATAATAAATTTAGAGATTGGTTAATTACAAATGCTATGACTACAATGAACCATAGATATTTGGCAACATGGTTTTATACTGATGAAGAAATTAATGAGGTTTTATCAAGAAACAGAGTTATAGAAGTTGATGAAGATACAAATACTGACTTGATTACTGTAGGAGAGATAGAAGAAGTAACAGAATATGCAAATGAATATGAAAGACAAGTTTTAGAAAGAGAAGAAGGACAAGAATATAAAATTATTGAAATTAATGAAGATAGTTTTGATGCATATATGGCTGTTATATATGATCCTTCTAGAATTAGTGTTGCTACTACGAATAGTTTAAAATATTCAGGTCAATATTTAGTAGATATAGCAAAGCAAAATGATGCTTTGGTTGCAATAAATGGTGGGGGATTTTCTGATTCAGGAGGTAATGGTACAGGTGGTACACCTTTAGGTATTACTTTCTCAAATGGAAAATTTGTATATAACTATGGAGGAAAAAATGAAACATTTTCATTAGTAGGTTTTAATAACGAAAATAAGTTAGTACTTGGTAAGTATACCCAAACTCAGGCTTTAAATAATGAAATTAGGGATGCAGTTACTTTTAGCCCATTTTTAATAGTAAATGGTCAAGCTTCATTTGTTGAAGGAAATGGCGGATGGGGAGTTGCACCAAGAACTGCTATTGGACAAAGACAAGATGGTATAGTTCTTTTTCTAGTTGTAGATGGAAGAAGAATTACAAAACAGGGTGCAGGAATGAAAGATTTAGTTCAAATAATGCAAAATTATGGTGCTTATAATGCTGCTAATCTAGATGGTGGAACTTCAAGTACTATGGTAGTTGAAAATGAAATTATAAATGATCCAATGGATGCTTCTGGAAATCATAGGACAAGACCTATAGCTACAAGTTTTATTTTTAAATAAAAATGAATTATTAATAAGAACCAAAAAAAGAATATTATTGTAGGGGCGAGCCTTACGTCCGCCAAACTTAAATAAAATATATATTGATAATTAGTTTTAATTAGATATAATTTAAGAAAAAAAGGAGAAGAAAATATATGCCAGATATTAAATTTGAAATTGTAGAAAAAATTGGAGAATTGTCTACTAATGAAAAAGGTTGGAGTAAAGAGTTAAATTTAGTTAGCTGGAATGGAAGAGACCCTAAGTTTGATCTAAGAGATTGGAATGAAACTCATGATAAAATGAGTAAAGGTATTACTTTGAGTAAAGATGAAATGGAAAACTTGAAAAATATTTTAAATAATTATAAAGATTAATTGTAATATATTTGATTTAAAATTATTATAGAGGTAGAGTTGAAGTTAATTCTCTGCCTCTATAATAATTTAAGATTAAATATTACATCTCTATTACATATTTTTATAAACTCTTGAATATTAGAAATATAATGATATAATAATAAAAATACTGATTTAGAGGTATAATATGTTAAAAAGCATACAAATAAAAATAGTACTAATTTTTATGATACTTGGGATGTTAATGATTGGGACTCTTGGAGTTCTTTTTGGATATGAACTACAAAATATTAATAATGCTGCTTTAGAGGGAGAAAATGTATCAGAGCTAGTAATTTCCCAGATAGAGCAAACCAAAATTATTACTTTAATAGCTATAGGAGTGTTTGCGTTAATATCTGTAGTAGTTGGATTAGTATTCTTAAAAGTAATCATTAAACCTATTTTAAGATTAATAAAAAATGCTGAATTAGTAGCAAGTGGAGAACAATCTGAAATAAAATGTTTAGATGATGGAAAAACTAAAAATGAAATAGATGAATTAACAAAAGCTTTTAGTTTGATGCATAGTGAGCTTAATGAAAATTTAAAAGAAGTATCTAGACAAAAAAGACAAATAGAAACAATTCTTCTTCATGTAACTGATGGAATAATAGCTTTTAACCTAAATGGAGATATTATTCATTGTAACAGAGCAGCAAGACAATTTCTTGAGTTAAGTGAAGAAGATGATTCTTTTGAAAAGATATTTAAAAAATTAGATGTTGATATTAATTTAGAAAAAATAATTTATTTAGAAAATTGGACTTCCACAGAACAAAGAATAACACTTGGAGATAGGTCTTTAAATTTATTTTTTGCACCATTTAAAGACGAAAATGAGAGACCTGGAGGAGTTATTATAGTAATACAAGATATTACTGAACATGTTAAATTAGATATGATGAGAACAGAGTTTGTTGCAGATGTATCTCATGAACTAAAAACTCCAATTACTTCAATTTTAGGTTATTCAGATACTCTTTTAGAAGGTGAATGTGATGAAAATATTTCAAGAAAATTTTTAGAAAGAATATCCACTCAAGCAAAAAGAATGGCTGTTTTGGTAAGCGATTTACTTACATTATCTAGATATGATAGTGATATGGTAAATGCTAAAAAAACAGAATTTGATTTAGGAGAATTAGTAAAAAATACATATGATAATTTGTTATTTGAAATAGAGAAGAAAAATCAAAAAGCAGAATGTTTTGTAACAGCAAATGTTCCATATGTTTTTGCAGATAAATCTGGTATAGAAAGAGTTGTAACAAATATTCTAACTAATGCGATAAAATATACTCCCGAGGGGGGAGAAATAAAGATTTATGTAGGATTTGTCTATAATGATGCTTATATAAAGATTATAGATACAGGAATAGGTATCCCAGAAGATGATTTAGAAAAGATATTTGAAAGATTTTATAGAGTCGATAAAGCTAGGACTAGAGAAATGGGAGGAACAGGTTTAGGCTTATCAATAGCTAAAGAAATTATAGAAAAAAATGATTCAAGAATTGATATAAAAAGTGAATTGGGAAAAGGAACAGAAGTAGTTATTAGAATTCCTACAAAACGATTAGAAAAAGATAAATAATTCCACAATTAATTGAATAAAGAAAGATATAAGATTTAAAAGTAAATTTTAATACTTTGTTATAAAAAGTCTAAAAATAATAAAAGGAGAATATAGAAAATGGAAAATATGTTAAAAGATTTAAGTCTAGATAGTACTGAAAAAATTATTTTTTTAGTAGGGGCTATATTAATAATTGTAATTATTTTAATGATTACATATAAATTAGATAGTATACCAGCCCATGATACCAAAAATAAAAAAACAAAGAAGAGCAGGGACAAAAAACAAGAAAACAATAATGAGATAGAAGAAGTAAATGAAGAGGATATAGAGAATATTATACCTAAAGAAGACCTTAGTGAAGATAAGTATTTAGATAATTTTGAACTACCAGAAGATGAAGAAGTAGAAAGTAAGATTGAAGAAGAAGAAGAAGAAGAAGAAGAAGAAGATGATGATGATGATGTTATTGATGATGAGAAAAATTTAGAAGAGGATAACTTAAAAGTTAACGAGGATGATATAGATATTTACTCATATGATAGATCAAAGTATAATGATGAATCTGAACAATTAGAACAAAATGATGAAAATATATATTCTTTTACAGATGATAATGAAGAAACAGTTGAATATACGTTTGATAATGATGCAGAAAATGATGAAGATGATTTAAATAGTGGAGAAGATATAATTACAGATAGTATTTTTACAGAGGATAATACTGAAGAGGATTTAGATTTAGAAATAAAAGAAGAAGTAAAAGAGAAAAAACCAAAAGAGGTAAAGAAGAAAAGTACTACCAAGAAAACAGAAAAAAAGACAACTACGAAGAAAACTACTACAAACAAAAAAGAAACAAAAGCAAAAACAACAACATCTAAAAAGAAGAAAGAAGAGTAATTTATAAAGAGAGGTAATATGAAGTCGTGAATCCTAAAGTAAAAAATATATTAGAATGGATATATTGTGTTATAATTGCAGTTATACTTGCTTTATTAGTTAGATATTTTGTTGGGACACCAACAATTGTAAAACAACCATCAATGTATCCAACGCTACAACCAGATCAAAGATTAATATTAAACAGATTAGCAATAACTTTTAATAGTGAAATTAAAAGAGGTGAGATTATAACTTTTGAAGCTCCAAGTACTAGTATTGTTTCGGAAATCGAAGCTGATTTTAGTAATCCAGTTGCAAAATATGAAAATGAACCAACAGGAGTTTTCAAAAAATTTGTCTATTATGTATTAGAATTAGGAAAAACAAGCTATATTAAAAGAGTAATTGGTCTTCCAGGAGAGCATGTAAAAATAGAAAACAATAAAGTTTATATAAATGGAGAAGAATTAGAAGAAGATTATTTAAGTGCAGATGTTGTTACAACCGATTGTGGAGGTGTATTTACAGACTTAATTGTTCCAGAAGATTGTGTATTTGTAATGGGAGATAATAGAACTAAAAGTACGGATAGTAGAAGTTTTGGATGTGTACCAATAGATAAAATCGAAAGTAAAGTAGCTTTTAGATTTTGGCCATTAAATCTATGGGGAGATCCAGATAAAAAATAAAGTTTTAAGGGGTTATAATTTGAAATCGGAGGACATAAAAGGAAATATTAAAGTACGAAATTTTTTAAATAAAGTAATAAGTAATCGCAATATTTTACATAGTTATTTATTTATAGGAAAAGAGGGAATTGGTAAAAAAATAATTGCAAAAGAATTTGCAAAAAGAATATTATGTTTTGATAAAAAAGGAAACGACAGTTGTAAATCATGTAAATGTTATGATTCTAATAATCATCCTGATTTTTCTATATTAAACGAAGAATCTGATGCAATAAAAATCAGTCAAATAAGAGAACTTATTGAAAAAGTAATTGAAAAGCCTATATTATCTGATAAAAAGGTGTATATAATTAATGATGCAGACAAGATGACAAAAGAAGCTCAAAATTGCTTACTTAAAACCTTAGAGGAGCCACAAGAATATGTAGTATTAATATTAATTGCTGAAAATGAAAATAGAATTTTAAATACAATAAAATCTAGATGTACAAGAATTTTATTTGATATTCTAAATGATAAAGAAATCGAAGAATTACTAAAAAAAGAAAATCCTAATGTCCAAATTACTAAAAATATGTATGACTTATTTCGGTGGAAGTATAGGAAAAGCTAAAAATATGGTTTTAAAAAAAGAATTATACGATACAGTTGATACTCTACTTAGCATGATAGAAAAATCAAATAAGTTAGATTTTTATTTAGCTGGAAAGCCAATTTATTTAAAAGATGAAATACAAGAAATTCTTGAATATTTTATAGTTTCGTTATATAACTTAAAAGAGA
The DNA here is from genome assembly GCA_964402195.1 of uncultured Clostridium sp. Lineage (GTDB taxonomy): Bacteria > Bacillota > Clostridia > TANB77 > CAG-508 > UMGS1994. The sequence continues at coordinate 12,643 of CAYOBB010000005.1, forward strand.
AAAATCAAAGTTATTTAAATGGTATAGATATTGTTCAAAATACAATTAACAAATTAAATAGCAATTGTAATTTTGATATGTGTATAGATAGTATGCTTTTTGGATTATGGGAGGAAATAAATGAAAACTATTGTAGGAGTTAGGTTTAAAAAGCCTGGAAAGACTTATTACTTTGACCCATCTGGGTTAGATATAAAAAAGGGTGAAAAAATAATAGTAGAGACTACTTTGGGAGATGAACTTCGGAGAAGTTGTGCTTAGTAATAAAGAGGTGGATGATAAAACAGTTGTATCACCTTTAAAAAAAGTTATTAGAATTGCAAATAAAAAAGACAAAGAATTGTATGAGGAATATAAATCAAAAGAACCAGAAGCTGTTAAGACATGTCAAGAAAAAATTCAAAAGCATGGATTAAAAATGAAATTAATTGATGCTGAATATAAATTTGATGGTAGCAAATTAATTTTTTATTTTACAGCTGATGGAAGAATTGATTTTAGAGACTTAGTAAAAGATCTAGCTACTGTGTTTAAGACAAGAATTGAGTTAAGACAAATAGGAGTAAGAGACGAAATAAAAAGAATGGGTGGAAATGGTATTTGTGGCAGAGAACTATGTTGCTGTTCATTTTTAGGGAACTTTGAAGTAGTTTCAATAAAAATGGCAAAAGAACAAAATTTGTCTCTTAATCAATCTAAGATATCAGGTTGTTGTGGCAGGTTGATGTGTTGTCTAAAATATGAACAAAACGTATATGATGAAAAATTAAAAAAGTTACCTAAAATTGGTGCTATAGTGGAAACTCCAGAAGGAGAAGGAGAAGTATGCCAAATAGAAACTTTAAAGGAGATTTTAAAGGTAAAGATAAAAGAAGAAGATGATACTTTTTACAGAAAATATAAATTAGAAGAAATAAAAATAATTAAAGATGCAGAAGAGGAAGAAGATAATTTGGATGTCGAAAATCAAGAGGAATTAGAGGAACTAAAAAAATTAGAAAATTTAGACAAAATTGAGAATAATACTCAAGATGAGTCCATATAAACTTTTAAGGGGAATGAAAAAATGAAAACACTAATAAAAAATGCAGTACTTTTAGATATGATTGGAAATGAACCAAATATTAGAAAAACAGATATTTTAATAAATCAAAATAAAATAGAAAAAATAGAGAAAAAAATAGAGATAGAAGCAGACTCTATAATTGATGCAAAAGAAATGATTGTAATGCCGGGATTAGTAAATACACATACACATCTAGCGATGAGTATATTTAGAGGGTATAAAGATGATAGAAAATTAATGGATTGGCTGGAAAATGCTATATTTCCAGTAGAAGATAAATTAAGACCAGATGATATATATTGGAATTCATATTTATCTTGTATTGAAATGATAAAATCAGGAACTACTACTTTTAATGATATGTATTTTAGAATGGATAAAACAATTGAGGCAGTAGAAAACTCAGGAATGAGAGGGGTAATCGCTTGGAGTATAACAGACGATTCAATTAGAGATAAACCAGAAAGAACTAGAGAATATCATGAGAAATACAATTATAAAGATAGTAAAATAAAAATTTATGTTTCTGCTCATGCACCATATTCTTGTAATCCAGAAACAATAAAATTATGTGTTGATTTGGCTAAAGAGCTAAAAACTGGTATACATATTCATTTATCAGAAACGATACAAGAGGAAAAGACTATTAGAGAGAATTATGGACAGACAGCTACAGAGTATTTAAATGATTTAGATGTATTTGATGTTCCAGTAGTATTAGCACATGGAATCTATATTTCGGATCAGGATTTAGAAATATTAAAAAATATAAAAGGTGGAATATCACACAATCCTATAAGTAACTGTAAATTATCTTCAGGAATTTGTAATGTGACTAAACTTAGAGAAAACGGAATAAATGTAGGAATAGGAACAGACGGAATAGGTAGTACTTCAACATTAGATATGTTTGAAGAAATGAAAATGGCAGCATATCTTCAAAAAGTAAATACTATGGAGCCAACTTCAATAAATGCATACGAAATTTTAAAAATGGCTACAATAGAAGGCGCAAAGGTTTTAGGATTAGAAGATGAAATTGGTACAGTAGAAGTTGGTAAAAAAGCTGATTTAATATTTATTAATAATAATAAAACACATTTATACCCAGAAAATGATATTTGTTCGAATTTAGTATATTCTGCAAATGGTGCAGATATAGATACAGTAATGATTGACGGAAATGTAATAATGAAAAATAGAAAATTAGTAGATATAAATGAAGAAAAAGTAAAAGAAAAAGTTGACAAGATTGTAAAGAGATTATTATAAATTGAAGGGAGGTGTAATAAATGGCATATAAAATTACGGATAAATGTATAAAATGCGGAGCATGTGCAGGAGCTTGTCCTGTTAGTTGTATTTCTGAAGGAGAAGAACGTTATGTAATAGATCCAGAAATATGTATAGAATGTGGAACATGCGCAGGAGTTTGCCCAGTCGAGGCACCAGTCCAAGATTAATTATTGTATACAAATGAAAAAAATTAAATTACTTAAAATAATAACTATCAGATTAATTTCAACGATTATTATAAAATTATAATAATCGATGAAATTACCCCGAATAACTATTGACATTTATAGTAATATTAATGTATAATATGTAACATCGGTAGAGATAAAATACATAAAAAATAAAAAAGTTAAATCCCACAAAATGGTTTAAGCTTCGGAAGGGGGGAAATAGATGTCAGAGGTTAAAGTTAAAGATGGTAATATAGAAGATGCTCTAAAGAGATTTAAAAGACAATGTGCCAGAAACGGAGTATTACAAGAAGTAAGAAAAAGAGAGCATTATGAAAAACCAAGTGTTAAAAGAAAGAAAAAGTCAGAGGCTGCAAGAAAAAGAAAATTTTAAAAATAAAAAACGTTAGAAATAACGTTTTTTTTGCGTAAAAAGAAAAGTCATTTTTCCTTTTACGACGAAAAGGGCATAGAACCTACAAAATAAATAAAGGAGGAAAATATTATGAAAGAAAAATTAAAAGAGGCTTTAAAGGAAGCTATGAAAGAGAAAAATGAAATTAAGAAAAATGCAATTCAAATGGTAAGGGCAGCAATTTTGCAAATAGAAAAAGATAAACAAATTGAATTATCTGATAATGAAATAGTTGGAATTATAGCTAAAGAAGTAAAGAAGAGAAGAGATTCAATAGCTGACTTTGAAAAAGGTGGAAGAGAGGATTTAGTAAATCAAATAAATGAGGAAATAAGCTATCTAGAAGTATATTTACCAAGACAATTAGAAAAAGAAGAAATAGAAGAAATAGTAAAAGAGATAATAAAAGAGGTTGATGCACATACAATCAAAGATATGGGAAAAGTAATGAAAGTTGCAAAAGAAAAAATAGGTGCTGCTGCAGATGGAAAAACAATTAACGAAGTTGTAAAAGAATTATTACAAAATTAACTTGAATAAAAAAGAAGAAAATACCAATAATAGAAATAGTATAGAAATGGGAAAATTCCCTAAAATAATTAAGGAGATTATTTAGAGTGAAGCAAATAGAAAAAGAACTAAAAAAGGGCATTAAAGTCCATCTTATAAAAACAGATTTATTTAAAACAGATTTGTCAGTTATATTTATGACAGTTCCATTAAAAAGAGACACTGTAACAAAAAATGCATTAATTCCAGCTGTTTTGAAAAGAGGGTGTAACTTTAAAAAGACTCAAAATGAGATAAATAAAGAACTAGAAAAAATGTATGGAGCTACTTTTGACTGCGGTTTAGATAAAACAGGTGATAATTTAATTCTAAAATTCTATATAGAAAGTATTAATGATAATTTTTTACCAGGTGATAATGAAAATTTAAAAAAGGCTATAAATTTATTATTTCAAATTGTATTTAACCCTATTACAGAAAAAGATGGTTTTTTAAAGGAATATATAGATAGCGAGAAAAATAATTTAAGAGTATTAATAGAAGCTGCAAGAGATGAAAAGGATAGTTATTCACTAGACAGATGTATAAATGTAATGTATAAAGATGATGGATATGGATTAAATAAATTAGGTTATGTTCAGGATTTTGAAGGTATAAATGAAAAAAATCTATATAAACACTATTTAGAATTATTAAATAGTACTAAAATTGATATTTACGTTTCTGGAAATTTTGATGAAAATGAAATACTAAAACAAATAGAAGAAATAGATAAAATAAAATCTTTAAATAACAGAGAGGAAAAATTTAAAAAGAACGATTTTATAAAAGAGAAAAAAGAAAAATTAGAAAAAATAAATGAAGTATCAGAATCTATGGATGTTACGCAAGGAAAATTAGTAATAGGAGTTGATATTCTTCCAAATGAACTAGGCGATTACAGATTTATTGCACTTATATACAATACAATTTTAGGAGATGGAGCAAACTCAAAATTATTTCAAAATGTAAGAGAAAAAGAAAGTTTAGCATATACAACAAAGTCAAATTATGTCGTACAAAAAAATAATATATTTATAAGGTGTGGAATTGAGATAGATAATTATGAAAAAGCAGTATCAATAATAAAAGAACAATTAGATGAAATGAAAAATGGAAATTTTACAGAAGAAGATATAAATAATGCTAAACAATATATTATTTCAGGAATAAAGGCAATAGATGCAGAGCAAGACACTGGAATTATATATTTATTTGGTGAAGAATTATCTCCTATTCCAGTTACACCAGAAGAATATAAAGAAAAAATAGAATCTGTAACTAAAGAGCAAATTATAGAATTTGCGCAAAATATTAATATAAATACAATATATTTCCTAAGGTCGTAATATATTAAAATAATTATTTGGAGACCAACTATGAAAAGTCAATAGTTTTTTAGAAAAAAATAAAAAAATTT
>CAYOBB010000006.1:0-16967 GCA_964402195.1 uncultured Clostridium sp.
TTTAAAAGAGCTTGCAATTTTTAATTAATTGCAAGCTCTAATCATTTAAAAAAAACATTTTTTGAGATAATACTTTTCAAAGATTCTTTTTATAATGAGAAAATCCTTATCCGTATCAGTATCAAAAACTACTCTATCGTGTTTATAAAATATCCTATTATCTTTTTTCTCAATTATATCATAATTATTAATTTCTTCATCAACCGGAACAGAATAAATAATTGAAAAGTTAGATTCATGTCTATATGGTTCAACATACAATATTTTCTCTATTTTTATATCTAAATTATTATCCAATTTCAATATATTTAAAATCTCTTTCTTTTCTTCTTCATTTAAATCATTTTCCATAAAACTTACTTCTAATTTTTCTCCAGAAGGAAATTCAAAAAGAATCTTAGCTAACCAAACCAGATAATATATAAAAAATTAATATAATTACTAAAATAAGTAATATTGATACAGATATTATTTCAATTATTTTTTCCATTATTTTTTTCATTTTATCCTCCGTGTTGAGTGATAGTATAATAAAAATCTTATATTTTAAAAATGCCTAGCAATAGTTCTTCATATTAATAAAGATACTATTAAAATTTTTTTATCTGTTTAATTTATTTATAAACACGTCTAATGCTTTTTGCTGATATGGTAATTCTAAAAAAAGTCGTGCTTCATCTATGGTTAATCTTACAATTTCTGATTTTGATTCTAAAGGAGTATAAAAAATATCAGAAATTTCTACTATGTATATGTGAGTTAATGATTCCATATGTTTTTCATTTCTAGTAAACCAGTAGCAATCAATATCGCATAACCTTTTTGCTTTTACAATTTCACATCCTATTTCTTCTAAAAACTCCCTTTTCAAACATTCTATATGATTTTCTCCTTTTTCAATTCCACCACCTGGTAAGTATATTTCTCCATCTTTTTTAGTCAAACATAGTTTTCCATCAATATAACAAATTCCAAAACATGTTTCTCTAAAGTCGTATTGAAAATCTGGGTTTTTATTTCCTATTTTAATAATTTCTATAAAAAACACCTACCTTATTTTATAATATTTTGCAGATATTCTTTTAAATCATCTGCCAATTCTGAGTTTTTTAAAGCCATAGATATATTAGCTTTTACTAAACCAAGTTTTGAGCCACAATCAAATCGTTCCTCATCAATCTCTATTGCAAATTTAAGTTCTTTTAAATTATGTATTGCTTTTGTAAAATTAGTTTGATACGATTCTTCTATTTCTTTAAAAATAGAAGAATTTAATATATATCTACCGAGTATTGCTAAATTAGAATTTGTTTCATTTTCATCTGGTTTTTCTAAAAGTTTATCAATTATTATTAGATTATCTTTATATTTCTGACCTTCTACAATACCATAATTTTTCACTTCTTTTTTTTCAACCTTTTTTACTGCTATGATAGGTGTCTTTAGTTCATTGTATTTATCAATCAACATTTTTGAACATGAAACATTGGAATCAAATATCTCATCACCCAATACTAATAAAAATGGTTCATCATCAACAAAACCTTTAGAATCATATACACTTTCAATTAAGCTTAAGTTCGAAGAAGCTCTTTTGGTATAAATGTTTATTCCTTTATAACGATTTTTTATTTTTTCCAAGATCTCAAACTCATTACTTTCTTTAAGAAAACTTTCTAATTCAAAGCTTCTTGAAAAATGATTTTCTACTATTGAAGCTCCTAAATTTGTAATTAATAAAATTTCTTTTATTCCGTGCTTCAACTATTTCATCTATTATATATTCTATTACTGGTCTGTCAACAACTGTAAGCATCGTTTTAGGAATAGAGATGGTAGCTGGCAACATTCTTGTACCATATCCAGCAATTGGCATAACAGCTTTTTTTATCATTTTAACCTCCTATATTTTTAATTGTTTTGCATTATTGACAGATGTATTCCAATAATAATCTTCATTTATTTTCTTTGCTACTATTTTATACCTAGTTAATTGTGTTAAGTAAGTAAATTCTTTCATTCCTAACTCGATATTTTTTAAAGTTATTTTTCTTTTTTCATAATCTATATCTATTTTAATATTATTAGTATTAAGATTCAAATTATTTAATAATTCCATCACTTTTTCTTTAGAGATGTTTCTAATTTTTGACTGGTAATAATTATTACAAATATTGCGTTGTTTTTCAGGACATTTATTATATTTTCGACAAATTTTCGAATCATAAAAAGCATTTCTGTCACATTCTTTTTTTACATATGCAATTGCACATGAAGTAGTTTGAAATATTGGATAAGTACTATTTAATATTGAATTATTACCATATATATTTTCAAAAGCTTCTTTTGTCCAAATACTTTCAGCATATATTGCATTTGGATATTCATGTATCTCTTTCCAAAAATCAATTTTATCTATGAAAGTACTTTGAGCCTTTAATCCAATTGCTATTGAACATTTTGCATATCGTTTTACAAAGTCAATTGTTTCTAAAATTTTTTCTTTTGATGAATTTTGGGGAATAAAAGGTCTCCAATAATGTATAATATCAAAGCCATTATTGTTTAATTTTATAAAATTATTTTTTATATTTTCTTTTTTAATACCTAATTCAATATCATTATCTAATCCTGAATAACTAAGAAAGAATATAAAATGATGACCTAATTCTTTGAATGTTTTTAAATACTCTATAAAATCATCTGGAATATTGCATTTTGTGATAAATATTAATGTGTTATATATTTTATAGTTATGAATTTTGGCAATTAATTCTTTTACATATTTTATATTTAGAGGTGTTGCAAAAGCATCTGATTGAGATTCTATACATATTGGAATTTGTTCATCATATAATATGGATTCTCTTAACATTTTTACGGTCTCATCAGGAGTTACTAATTCATTAGGTTTGACTCCTGTTAATCCAACACCATTTAAAAAACAATATTTACATTTATTGGGACAACCTTGAATTGGATTTAGTACTAACCAAGATGCATGTAAATCAATAATAGGATATTTATACATTTACTTCCTCCTTATATTTATTTAAAAAATTTAGTGCATCTTTTTTCATAATATTGAATTCTAGTACCATATCATAGTTCTGATTTTCTGCAATCCAAAAAATAATCGAAAAACATTTATTTATTTTTTCAATTATAAAATCTAAATTATTAACATATCCTATTCTTTCTTTTGAATGTCTATAACCCTCAATTTCCATTATTACTTCAGTAATTTGCCCAACTAAAGAAACTAATTGCAGTGTTACTTCTACTTTACTATTTGTATTTACATTATATTCTTTGATTTTCTCAATGGAGATATTTAGTTTACCACATAATGCACAAAATTGTAATAAAATATCGCATAATTCATCTTTTGGATTATTAATACATCTTTCTTTTTCTTCAACAAATTCATTGCCACATATAGTAAAACTATAATGTCCTAATTGGACTATAATTTCATTCATAATTGTAAGAGGTGACCAGTTCTTACTTTCTGTTATTGAAAATTTTTTCTTTAGTTCTATTGCATCATAAAAACATTTTTTTATAAACAAATTAAACATGTCAAATTTTCTCCTTTTTTTTGATAACAATATTAACATAATTGTATAAATTAGTCAATATTCTCTAGTCTTTTACTTTTAGTTTTGAAATTATTGTTGACATAATTTTAAAAAAGGTATATATTTATATACATAGTAAAATTTTAAAATTTCATATATTATAATGTAAGGAGGTTTATCTAATGGCAATGTATAATGTCTCTTATACAATTCTAGGAAATACTTTCAAAATTTCTACTACATCTCGGGAATTAATAGAAAAACAGATTCAGCATATTAGTCAGTTTTGTTACTCAAATCCTTGTTTTGATAGAAATAATGAAAGCAATAGTATTTTAATTGAATATTTTGAAGATGAATCCATTTTCTCTTTATATAAACAATTGTTTATAACTTCAAAATATCAGACTATTTGTACTTTTGAAAAAGAATATCATGCCAAAGTTAATATTAATTCAGAGATATATTTTATGCAATTACCTGACAAATATATCGTTAGGAAGAAATCTAACAAACACTATATTTTAATAGGTAATCAGAAGTATGATACTACAAAGTATGTTTTTCGATTAATACGTGAGATTATTGTTAGAATTCAAGAAAACAATGGAAAAATGTTTATGCATGGAACTTCTTTAGTTATGAATGGTATGGGTATATCTATTCTTGGAAATGTAAGCTCAGGAAAGACAAGTTACTTTTCAAAATTATTATCTGTTGGTAATTGTTTAATTATAAGTAATGATCGTACATTCTTCTATTTGGATAAGACGGATGAGAAAATAAAAATGGATTATTTTCCAATACCAATTGTTTATAAAATTGGTTCAGTAAAAAATAATAGTTTTTTGAAAAAAAATATTCTTGAAAGTAAAAAATATATGTTACCTCAAAGTTTTAAAGATGGTATTACAAGTTATCCAATTCCTTTAACAGATGTTCCAACATTCTTTCCTAATACGAACTTTCAGCAAACATCAAATTTAAATATGGTTATATTTTCGAAAATTGATTTTAATAGACCATTTGTTTTTGAAAGTAAAGTATTATCTAAAGAGAAATGTATTTCGACAATGCTTGAAAATTGTTTTACTCCTATTGATACAGAGTCATATCGTAGTCCATGGGCTTATCCTAGATATAAGAGTGATTTTCAATTAAAATCAGATAGTATAAAAATAATTAATAAAATAGTTGATTCTATCCCAATTTACTTTATAACTTTTGGCAAAGATATTTGTAATGAAGAGCTTTATTTTAAAACAAAACAATTAATGGAGGGAATATCATGAAAAAAAAATGGTGGTTTATTTATAACGATATATCTTCTTCTAAGGAATATTTTCGGATTGTCAATTTTATATCTAATATGTTTAATAAAGAAAACATACAATTTAAAAAAGTTGCCATATCTTCTTTAAAGAAAAGTTTATATCAATATATTTCAGATTCAGAATTTTTACCAGATTATATATTATTTTGGGATAAATCTTGGGAATTAGCCAAAGAATTTGAGAATATTGGAATTTCTGTTTTGAATTCATATAATTCAGCAATTATTTGCGAAAACAAATTGGAAACATATAAATATTTGAAAGAAGATAATTTAATTCCTATGACATTGTTTTTTACTGTTAGGCAAGCTTTGCAATTAACATCTAGTATTATAAATAACATAAGTTTTCCTATGTTATTAAAATTAGAAAAGAGTGTTTTAGGAAATAATGTTTTTTTTATAAAAAATTTTAGTAATCTTGTAGATTTTCTAAAAAAAATGGATTTGAATGAAAAAATAATATTGCAACAATATTTAAATTTTAAGCCCAATGTAGAAATTAAAATCTTTTCAACTTACAATAAGGTATTATCAAGTTATAAACGAATTCTGCAGAATGATGGATTATATAAATATGAAAAATGCATTTTAGACGCTAAAACACAAGAAATGGCTATAAAATGTTGTAATTTATTAGGTCTTACATTTGCAGGAATAGATATGTTGTACAATTCTGAAAATACCTTTTTGATAACTGATGTTAATACACAGCCCAATGTTTTAAAGATTTTCGAAGTATTGCAAGTAAATGTCATTAGTGAAATACTGCATATTTGCAGTTAATTTCAAAGAGGGGCTAAAAGCCCCTTTATTATATTTATTTAATTTTTAAAATCCTATTCTTAAAAAAAATTACTTTCCAATTCGCTATTTTGTTGTGCTACTTTTTCAGCAGTCTCAAATAATATTATCTTTTTTGATTAAATATAACTTATTATTTTATAAAATCTGCAAAGCTATATATTGGTATTATTGACAATTTTATTTATAGTAACATTTTCATATACATCATCTAAAATTTCGTAATAAGCATCTAAAATATCTCTAAAAATTAATTTAATCTCATTATCTAGAAGTTGCTTTTGCTTTATATTTTTAAATAATCTTATTACACTTAACGTATTTAGCTCAACTATACTATTTCCTTGATTTATATCTTTAATATTTTTTTCACCTGCCAACAGAGGTGGTGTGCATTTGCAGCCATAGTTGCTGGAGTATCTATTATATCATTTGCAAGTTTTGCCATAGTATTACCGACTTGCAGGAGCAATTACCATTACATCAGTCATTCTTTTTGGACCTATTGGTTCTGCATCTTGTATAGTATGAATTATTTTGTTTTTAGTTATTCCTTCTATTTCTTCTATAAACTCTTTCGCCTTGCCAAACTTAGTATCTAATTTATAAGCATTATATGACATAATAGGTATTACTATAGCTTCTTTTTCTATTAATTCTTTAATTTTTGGTATAACTTTTCTAAAAGTACAAAAAGAACCCGTAAGTATAAAACCTATTTTCTTTCCTTTAAGTTCCAAATTACATCACTTTCCCCTTTCTTTATATTCCTATAATATAATATGAAAAGTTATGTAAATTAGAGTGCTTTTTAAAAGAAAAAATAATAAATTTAGTAGAAAAAAGGTCGGAGCCTTTGTCTTCCTTTAGCTTTTATATATTATCTATTATTCTTGTATTTCATATTCGTCTATATTAGGCTCTATAAAATCATCTTTCGTTACAGTGTCAAATTCATATACATACTCTGTCGCTGGAAATCGACCTTGTGTTCCATCTGAATTTTTATATTCATATGCTATTGTACTTATTGGAAGTCCCATATCTTTATTTATATATAGACCTTCTGGACAATAATTATATCCATTGCAAAAATTAGATATATAATAACATTCATTTCCATTAAATGTTGTTTTTTTGATAGACGACGGTATTGAATATATTAATAATTCCCATATATTTTTTGTTCTCATTGTGTTTTGAGGTTCAGCATTTATTACCATATTAGAATTTAATGTTGCTATCTTTTTTTCTTCTGTTTCTGTGTAAATATTTGCTATGTAATTATCATCCTTATCTTTAGTAGCAAACATCATTGTTTTCTGTCTTCCTTGATCTGTATAATTTGTTAGAATTATTTTTTTCTTATCTCCTAAACTAAATACTTCTAATTTAGTATAATTTTCTTGATTATAAGAATATGTTATTCTATGGTAATTTGATGATGTAATATATTCTTCAGCTTTTTCAGATAAATCTGATATTATAACTACCTTTCTTACTACACTCACTATAAATATAACTATTAACAATATTAGTATTACTTTTAAAATTCTTAATTTATTTCTGTACTTTTTAAAATATTTTACTTCTCGACTATCTTTTTTTTGCACATTTAATGTTAAATCTTTTTGCATATTATCATATATTTCTTTACATATTTCACATTCTTTCAAATGCTCCTCTATATACTGGTTTGTCTGACTATTTGTAAGTTTATCAATATAATTAGGTAATAAATCTTGAACAATTTTGCATTCTCTTTTTTTTCCCATCTTAATCAACCTCCTTCAATTTTTGTTTTCCTCTATAAAATGTTACTCTTGCCCAGTTTTCTGTTTTATTCAAAATAGTACCTATCTCTTTAAAACTTAGTTCTCCTGTTATTCTAAGATAAATTACTTCTCTTGTTTGTCTATCTAGATTTTGCATTTTTTTATATAAGAACAGCTTTTCTTCTTTGGCAATTACTTTTTCCTCTGTGTTATCCAGCTCTTGAACCTCAAATAAATCCTCCTCTTTTTCATTTATTATTTTTTTATTTTTTTTGCAATAGTCATACCATAAATTTTTTGCTATTTCACAAAGCCATACTGAAATTTTAGAATCTCCTTTATATGTATTTATATTTTTAACAGCTTTATAAAAAGTCTCTTGTGTAAGTTCTTCAGAGATATCATTATTATGAGTTAAACAGAATAAATATTTATTTACTGTTCTAAAATATTCTTTATATATTTCTTCTATATTCTGCATAACTTCTACCTCCTTTGTATATATGACGATTCAAAAGCTAATTCGTTACAAATTCTTGAAATTTTTTATAATTATATCAAAAGTAATTCTTTTATTCAATTTTCAATAAATTATTTTTTATCATTAACTGTAAAATTTTTATACACATCATCTAACATATTGTAATACTTATTTAAAATAGTTCTAAAATGTAACTTTCTATTGTACGTTTTTTTATTCTATGATAAAATGTAAGAAAAGTGGCTTCGCCACATGCCACGCACTTTATGCGGGCGAATTAATGAAACTTAACCTTGTTGTATAGGAAATTTTAAAGTTTTTTTTGATTGTTTTCGCTTGCTAACCCGCAATCTATCAATCAAAAAGTCGATTTTTCCTATTCAACAAAAAATTAGGAGGTAAAATTTATGGAAATAAGATACTCGTGGAATCCTGAAGATGTAAAAAAATATACAACTGAGGAACTTAGAAAACACTTTTTAATTCAAGATTTATTTAAAAAAGGCGAAATTAATATGTGCTATAGTCATGTTGATAGAATTATTATTGGAGCAGCTCTGCCTTATGATACAGAAATAACTTTATCTTCGACTAAAGAATTAGGAACAGAATACTTCTTAGAAAGACGTGAAATGGGAGTTATAAATATTGGAGGACCTGGAACAATTATTTTAGATGGTATGAATTATAAGATGGAATCAAGAGATGGTATATATATTGGAATGGGAACAAAAGAAATTATATTTAGAAGTAATGATAAAAATAATCCTGCTAAATTCTACTTTAATAGTGCACCTGCTCATCACACATATGAAACTGTTAAAATAAATATTAAAGACGCAAACCCTTTGCCACAAGGAAATGATAATGATTGTAATAAAAGAGTAATTTATCAATATATACACCCAAATGTTTGTAAAAGCTGTCAATTATTAATGGGACTTACTGTTTTAGAACCAGGAAACGTTTGGAACACAATGCCTTGTCATACTCATGATAGAAGAATGGAAGTATATTTCTATTTTGATTTAGATGATAATTCTAAAGTATTTCATTTTATGGGAGAAGCTAATCAAACAAGACATATTGTTGTAGGAAATGAAGAAATGGTTATCTCCCCTAGTTGGTCAATCCACTCTGGCTGTGGAACAAAAAATTATTCTTTTATCTGGGGTATGGTTGGAGAAAATCAAACTTTCTCTGATATGGATATGATAGAAATGAAGGATTTAAAATAAATATAGAAATTTTAATTTATTTAAATGATATATAAATTTTCTTGCTCCCAGGGATTTATCTATTTTTTAATCGTTCTTCCCCAATGGGGCTGTAAAAACTCTTACGAGTTTAACATCCCTCATCGGTCCCCACAACAAACTTTTAAAAAATAGATAAAAATCCCTTCGCGCTATTGAGATTAAAAAATACCTAAACTTAAATCAAACTTATATATTTATTTCTAAAAGGAAAAATTTTATAATATAATTTTGGAGGTTATTATGAATCTATTTGATTTAAATAATAAAGTAGCAATTGTAACAGGAGCTAGTCGTGGACTAGGTCAGAAAATGTGCATAGCACTAGCTTCAGCTGGAGCAAATATTGTTGGAGTTAGCCAAGGTTCAATGGAAAATACAAAAAAATTAGTAGAAGCGGAAGGGAAAAAATTTATAGAAATAAAAGCAGACTTAACTTCTACAGAAAAAATAGATGAGATTATCTCTACTGCTATTAATAATTTTGGAACTATTGATATTCTTGTAAACAATGCAGGTATGATTCGTCGTGAAGATGCTGTTAATTATTCTGAAAAAGATTGGGATGATACTATAAATCTAAACTTAAGAACTTTGTTCTTCTTATCTCAAGCAGTATCAAAACAATTTATAAAACAAAATTCTGGAGGAAAAATCATAAATATAGCATCAATGCTTTCTTTCCAAGGAGGAATTAGAGTTCCAGCTTATACTGCTAGTAAAAGTGCAGTAATGGGACTTACTAAAGCATTAGCTAATGAACTTGCAAAATATAATATCAATGTAAATGGTATAGCTCCAGGATATATGGCTACAGACAATACTGCTCAATTAAGAGATGATAAGAAAAGAAGTCAAGAAATATTAGACAGAATTCCAGCTGGACGTTGGGGAACACCAGATGATTTATCAGGAAGTATTATATTCTTAGCATCAAAAGCCTCTGACTATGTAAATGGTCATACTTTAGCAGTAGACGGTGGATGGCTTGCTAGATAAAAAAGAACTGTCAACTTCAAAATAGTTGGCAGTCTTTTAATATATCCATGATTCGAACCATTTTGTTTGTTCTATATAATCTTTACTTACTTTTACTCCTGAGTACACAGGATAAAAATATATAAATCCTACTAAAAAGATTATTAAAATTATTAAGCTTACAATCTTTTTATTTAATTTTTCCTCTATCTTCTTAATACAAAATACTATAGAAAGCATTACAAATGGTAAAGTTATAAAATAATGATAGATAAACATCACTCTTCCTATAAATAAATAAGGAAACCAAGTCGAAATAATCATCACTATAAATAAAGCCGCTTCTTTATCTTTCTTTATTAACATATAGATTAAAGAAATAATTGTACATATAGCACCACTCCACCAAATAAAAGGATTACCCATACATGATATAGTCGAAACAATATTATCTGGATAATATTTTACATAGTACCACATAGGCTTATATAAAATAGGCCATGTATACCAACTAGACGTAAAAGGATGTGTTGCTTCTAATGTAGAATGATAATTGTAAATATTTACTTGATATTTTATAAATGATTCTATATCTTTAATCATACAGTCTTTATTCAAAAATAACGGTATATATGATATTAGATATATAGCAATTGGTATCACAACAAAAAATAATACACAAAATCCTAATACTTTTAAATCATCCTTACTAAATAATTTATATTTAATAATATTATAGATAAAATGCACAAAAAATATAATTGCAAGTCCAAGTGCTACAAAAAAAGCTGTCCATTTTGTTGCTATCGCCATTCCTATAAATATTCCAGATAAAAATAAATATTTTAATTTCCTCTTTAATATTCCATCTTTTTCTATATATAAATATTTAATCATAAATAAGAAAGAAGTCAAACAAAACAAAACTAAAAAACTATCTATTGTGGCTATTCTAGTTTGAACAAAATGCATTCCATCTAAAGCCATAATAGAAGCTGATATTAGTCCATATCTTTCTTTCTTAAATATTGTCTTTCCAATAAAATACATAACAAGTATCATTAAAATACCAGCAATATTTCCCATAATACGATAATTAAATGGAGTCATACCGAATAAATATACTGGTATAGAAATTATTATTTTTCCTAAAGGTGGATGTACACATTCGTAAGGTTCTATATTATTTAACTGTTCATAAGCAGTTCTTGCATGATATATCTCATCAAAATATGTACTATTTAAAAATGAAATTTCATCAGGAACTGTATCTTGTTCATCAATTAAATATATATCTTTGTCATCAATAGTTTTTAATTTTAGTTTTTCTTCATTTTCATTATAAGCTACAATCTCGCCAATTACATTATTTTTAGATGTTGACTCTATAACAATATATGAAAATTTAAAATCAATATTTATATCTAATTCTATCCATGAAAAAACAGATGTATAATCAAAAAAAGTATCTATATAATATTTTTGACTAGAATCTCTTGATGGTAACAAATATATATTTAAATCAGATACATTATTTCCTACATATACCTTTAACTTATCTATTTCAGATTTTTCAGTTAAATATAAATATGTAATCTCATTTTCTTCAAAAGTTTTTAAGTTCTTAGGATTCTTATTATCGCCTAAATTTATAAATGAAACAATTGTATATATTAATATTATCAATATAAGAATTATATTTGACTTTTTCATTCTCTCCCCTAAATTTAATACACGTTTTTGCCTATTATACACAAAGGGCACGATGCATCGTGCCCTTACGTTGTCTTAAACTCTTTTTCTTCTGTTATACCATACAATGAATCCTATACCAATTATAATTATAGGAATAGCAATAATTATAATCTCAACTACTCTATCTTGTTCTTCTGTTGGCATATATTGAGTTACTGCAGAAGATTTTCTAATTGAATATAACTCACCTCTTGAACCCAAATATGCAAAAGAATTTAATATTGTATTATAATTTGATGGATATTGTACCATTGGTATATTAAGTCCAATTTCTGTATCCATAGCATCTGAGAAAGAAACTGTTGTAGCAAACACTACTAGTTTTGATGTTACACCATCAGAAACTATTTTTTCAAAAGAAGCCCCTATCGTAAATTGTCCTTCTTCTTGTTCTTCTGTCTCTGAATTAACTGCAATAGCTTGAGAAGAAGAATACAATAATTTATTAGAAGTTACTTTTAATTCTGCTAATGTTTCATAATCACTAATCTCGATTATACCAGGATAATATAATAAAGGCATTGCATTAGCATTATATAGTAATCTTGTAATTTCATTATCTGAAGCTACATCAGCTTGAATATATCCATAAGAACCAGCAACAGAATTTGAATCTGATTCCATTACATATTTATTTGGCAATTTTATTCCATATAAATCTAAAACATTTTGAAAGTTAGGAAATTCAATAAAATCAGATATTCTTATATCTTTAGTAATTAATAAATTTCCACCTTTATTAATATAGTCAATAATAGCTTGAGACTCGATTTCTGTTAAATCAGAAGAAAGTGATGCAATCACAAAAATATCACAATCATCAGGTATAGCTCCTGTTGATAATAAATTCAAAGAATCAACTTCATAAAGTTCCTCTTCTAGATAATAACTTAAATAATTAATACCAGCAGTTATTGAATAATTTGATTTTCCTTCTAGAAAATATACTTTAGGTCTTTCTTCCAAATTAACATCTAATATAGAATTTGTTAATTTTTGCTCTGTCATATCTACCAAATTATAATTTTCATCATAACTATATGTGTCTTCTTCATATACATAATCTGTTTTTAAATCTGATTGTATTATAATAACAGGATAATCATCTTCTAATACATATTCTTCTACTAATTCAGGATTTTCATCCTTAGTTACTATTTCATATGTTATTTTATCATTTTCATACTCATATTGTTTCAATAAATCTATTAGAGCAGAACTTTCATCATATCCCCAAACATAAACATTTGTATCATGAGTTAAATCTTTTACAGCCGTTTTAGATGTATCAGACAAACTATATAATTTATCTTCTGTCAAATCTATTTGTGCTAAATTAATTTTTTGAACTCCTAAATTTATCGCCACATAAATAGCTAACATAATTAAAACTAATACTACTGTTCTTGTTGTATCTTTTAGACAGTAATCTTTTATTTTTCGACACAAACTAGAAAATATATTTTTTTTCTCTTTATCTTTTTTAGAACTTTTTTCTTTATTTTTATTAAACAACATATTCATATCTCCTCCTTATTTAACACTTTTTCTTCTTTGTAAAATTATAATGGTTAAAAGTATAAATAAAATTGAGAAAGATAAATAACCAACTACTTCTTTAAGAGAAATTATACCTAATGGAAATTTTTGAAACATATTAACTAAAGATAATAATGCAAATATTCCACTATATGATTGTAAAAAGCTAACAAATAAGAAAAATACTACAGGAACAACAGCAGCAATAATCTGATTTTCAGTAATACTAGATATAAACATTCCAAAAGAAATATAAGATATAGCAAGCAAAAAGAATCCAAGAGCAGCAACTAAAGCAACTACTAAAGATGGATTTCCAAAATATTTTAAAATTCCAAAGTAAACAAATATTATTGCAATTGTAATTAATATAACTACACAAGCTGCAAAGAATTTTCCCAAAACTATACTAATTATACTTCTAGGAGAAGTCATTAATAATTGATCTGTTCCATTTTTCTTTTCTTCAGCAAACATCCTCATAGTAAGAACTGGAGTAATAAACGTTAAAACTATAATACTGTCCCATAAAACATATTCAAAATTGATATAATGCTGAGAAAATGTATATTGATAAAATATAAAACTAACAACAGCTATAAAAAGTCCTATAAATACATATCCTATAGGTGTTAAAAAATAACTTTTCAATTCTTTTTTCAAAACAGCGAACATTATTCTTTTCCTCCTTCTTCTTTATTTGTTTTTTCATTTTTATCTGTCTTAGTAAGTTTTAAGAAAGCTTCTTCTAAAGTAGATTCCTTTTTCTTCATTTCAATAATTGTAACATCTTCTTTTGCACATTCCTTAAATAATTGTTTTCTAACATCTTCTTTAACATCACATTCAAGATTGTACGATTTAGTATTTTCTTTATCTTCAATAAATTCTACATTTTTTATGCTTGGAATATTTTTAGTAAGATCTTCAAATTTATTATTTTCATCTTCTATAACAATTGAAATTATATTATTTTCATTTGTTTGTTCTTCAATTTCTTCTGGATTACCTATTTTTACAATTTGACCTTTGTTAATAATAATAATTTTATTACACATTTGGCTTACTTCAGATAAAATATGAGAACTTAAAATAACAGTATGATTTTCTTTTAAAGAACGAATTAATTCTCTAATTTCAGTAACTTGTTTAGGATCCAATCCTACTGTAGGTTCATCTAGAATTAATATTTTAGGATTTCCTACTAGAGCACCAGCTAAACTAACTCTTTGTTTATATCCTCTAGATATATTTCTTATCAATTTGTTTTCTACATCTTTAAGTCCAACTACAGATAAAACCCTATCTATTTCATTTTTTTTATCATTATGCTTAACTAACTTTAAATCAGCCATATAAGAAATAAATTCTTTTACAGTTAAATCATTATATAAGGGTACATTTTCTGGCATATATCCTATCTCTTTTTTAGCTTTCTTTGGTTTTTTATCAATATCAAAACCATTAACTACTATTTTACCACTTGTTGGCTCAATAAAACCTGTAATCATGTTCATTGTAGTAGATTTTCCGGCTCCATTAGGTCCCAAAAATCCTACAATTTCGCCTTCTTCAATTTTAAAGCTTATATCTTTAATAGCTTCAAAATTTCCATATCTTTTAGAAACATTTTTTACTTCTATCAAAGTAACTTCCTCCTTTATTTATTTTTTGAATTTTATATGTAAAACCTTAAACTAAACTTAAATTTTCTGAGCAATTAATGCCTTTATTTTTATTCCCTGCTGTTTAAACATAATCTCATGCTCTGTTAAAATATCTTCAAATATTGAATCTTTGTCCAAATCATAAGTCTTAGCGATTATCTTAAATCCAGAAGCTTCAAAATATCCTATACTATCTCCGAAATAACTCATCATCATCTGTTTTAAAATATATTTCTCCATTTTCTTTTAGAAAAACTCTATAATTTTCAAGTTGCCTTGTATGAGTAAGTCTCCTTTTCTTATGCTTTTCTCTTGGCCATGGATTACAAAAATTAATATATATTCTATCAATAATATCTTTTTCAGAAAAAACATCTAAAATTCTTTCAGCATTCATTCTGATTAAAGCTATATTATCTAATTTATTTCTATATTTCCAATACTTGTCCTTCCATTCTTTTTCAATATTTCTCTTAGAAAGTCCTAGCATAGTCTCAATCATATCTGCTGCTATATAATTTATATTATGATTCTTAATAGCTAACGTCGCTATAAAACTTCCTTTTCCACAACCAATTTCTAAATGAATTGGTTGTGTTTTAGAAAAATATTGATTCCACTTACCTTTATATACACTAGGATTATCTATATAAAAATCGCACTCTTCAAGTTCTTGTTTAGCCCAAGGTCGTCTTCTAATCCTCATTATTTATCACCTCGCAATCATTTTTGCTTTAGCACTATAAGTATCCGTTGAAATCAACTCTGTAGAAACGACTACTCCATTTTTCTTTAATGTTTTATAAGCTTCATATATATAACCATTTGCACCAGTCTGAATTATAGAACCAGACTTATAACCTGCTTTAGAAACATACTGTGTTGTAAAAGGAATAGTCCTTATTTTATTTTGAGTTAATTCTACTTCATAATCATCATCCTGTTTTAATCCATAAATTTGTATTGTTACAACACCACCAGTAACAGAAGAAGATATTTTTATAGGATAATTTCTATTATTTTTAAATTGAAAATCTAAAACTCCATATACAACAGTAGCGTCTCTTCCACCTGGCAAGTATGAAGTTAAAAATGTATGATTTGACCTTTCAATAACTTCTAGATTTGCATATAAAACACTATTATACAAAGTAGATGATATCTGACAAATACCTCCGCCTAAACCATCAATAACTTGGCCATTCTCAAAAATAGCAGCTTCTTTATAACCTGCTTCAATCGTTCTTTCTCCAACAGTTTTATTATATGAAAAAGTTTCTCCAGGCATAATAACAATATTATTAATTTTATCAGAAGCTAATCTTAAATTTGTCGTTCTGTTTGTATTACTTGAATCATAATTTGTAGAAAAAGTAGATAGTACATCTGGAAAAGCTTCTTGACCTAAATCATTTACAGTAATATTAGGTCTAGTTATAATCAATCCTAATTCATATTCATCCTTAGGTTCTTTTAACAGTTCATTTATCTCTTCAATTGATTGTTCTAACGCGATTCCATTTTCATGTGCATAAACCATTCTTGGCTCTACAGTATAATAAGCATCCTTAGGATCTCTTGTGACTTCTTCACTTATTTTTTCTATATCTATAGAATTTGGTTCCTTTGTGTAAATAGGCAATTCATATTCTTCTTCACCATAATTAGATGTCTTTAAAGCTTCAATGATAATCTCTTTAGCTTTATCAATATCAACAGCTGGACCAGACTTACCAGAAGTAATAATTAATTTATCATCATCTATATAATAACTAGGTTGTATAACTTGACTTGGAAG
>CAYOBB010000007.1:0-14974 GCA_964402195.1 uncultured Clostridium sp.
CATATCACTTCCAAATCCAGCT
Organism: uncultured Clostridium sp.; assembly: GCA_964402195.1. GTDB lineage: Bacteria > Bacillota > Clostridia > TANB77 > CAG-508 > UMGS1994. Next base: position 23 of record CAYOBB010000007.1, read on the forward strand.
TCTGTAATGATATAATCGGCCAGACTAAGAGCGGTATTTGTAGCAATGATAGAATTGCATCCATGAGCAATATTAGCAAATGGACCTCCATGAATCATGGCTAAGTTATGTTCTAACGTTTGTACTAAATTAGGTTGTATTGCATCCTTTAATAATACTGTCATTGCACCTTCTGCTTTTATATCTTTTGCAAAAACTGGTGCTTTATTTTTATCATATCCTATTATAATATTTCCAATTCTTCTTTTTAAATCTTGAATATCATATGATAAACATAGAATTGCCATAATTTCTGATGCTGCTGTTATATCGAAGCCATCTTCTCTAGATGTCATACCTTTTTCATTAGATTTTCCTATTTCTATTTTTCTTAAACTTCTATCATTTATGTCTAAGCATCTTTTCCATATAACTTTTTCTATATTTAATTCATTCCCACGAAATATATGATTATCAATCATTGAAGCTAATAAATTATTAGCAGCTGTAATTGCATGCATATCACCTGTAAAATGTAAATTTATATCTTCCATCGGTATTATTTGTGCATATCCGCCCCCTGTAGCTCCACCTTTTACTCCAAAAACTGGTCCTAATGAAGGTTCTCTTAAAACTACAATTGATTTTTTATTTATTTTATTTAACGCATCATTTAATCCTATTGAGACTGTGGTTTTTCCTTCTCCTAGAGGTGTTGGATTTATTGACGTAACAAGAATTAATTTACCATCTTTTTTATCTTTTATCTTCTCTAATATTTTATTAGAAACTTTTGCTTTATATTTTCCATAGTTCTCAATATATTCGTTTTCTATTCCATTTTTTTTAGCTATATCATTTATTTTTTCTGGTATTGTATTTCTTGCTATTTCTATATCTTTCATTTTTCCTAGTAGATGTAAGCTTTCAAAGCTTACATCATTTTCCTTTCCTGTAAGCTTTTGAAAGCTTACATAAACTGGATGGGTGAAAATTATTTTTTAACCTTACCTCCTTTGAGAATTGGTTAATTTTTATGTTTATACTTTTCTATATACCTATCCCTACGACGTTTGCAATTAATATATTCTTATATTATAGTGGTTGATTCCCTAAACAATCCACTTTTGGTCTTTTTATTTTGTTTTATTGAATTGTGGGCGAACACGTTCGCCCATACACGTTTGCAATTTGTTATGTGTTTTGTTCCTTGGCGAGCATGCATGGAAACCTGCCAATTTGTTAACAAATTAATCCTACTGCAATTCCTATTATTGCTCCTATAAAAACTTGTATTGGCGTATGTCCTAATACTTCAACTAATTTCTCTTGTACTTCTGCTCCATTTAATCCTGGAGTTTCTATAAGTTTATTTAACATCTTAGCTTGTTTTCCAGCTGCTCTTCGTACTCCTGCTGCGTCATACATAACAATAAGTGAAAATACAAATGACATTGCAAAGATACTTGAGCCAAATCCGTATTCTCTTCCAACAATAGTTGATACTGCACATACAATTGCTGAGTGAGAACTTGGCATTCCACCTGCTCCTAAAATTCTTTTAAAATTCATCTTTCTTGTCTTTATTAAGTCATAAATTACTTTAAAAGCCTGTATTGATAACCATAAAATAATAGATATATAGATTCCCTTATTGTTTATAATATCATTAATCATTATTTTACTCCTCTACTGTAAAGTTCTCCTCTTTTATTTTTCCATCTTCTTCTAAAATAATATTTATTTTCTTTTCTGTTTTTTCTAATTTTTCATTACAAATTTTAGATATCTTCATTCCTTCTTCAAATTTTTCTATTGATTCGTCTAAAGTTAATTCATCCTTTTCTAAACTATTAGCAATATTTTCAAGTTCTATTAATAATTCTTCAAAACCTTTATCTTCCATAATTTCCTCCTAATTACCTTCAATAACATTGTTAACTGATTGTTTCTTTTCAGTTAGTTCTTGTTTTGCTTTTTCGTTTATTTTTGATTTCATATTTAGTAGTAATGTAAAAGTAATAACAATTATAACGATTACGAGTATTGGTATAATTTTTATAATCTTTTCTTTTTTCATTTTGCACTCCTTTTACAAAATTTTAGCATCTTTTTTTCCATCTTCAAAACTTAATTTTATTATCATATCTTTCTTTAAATTTTTACTTGTTTTTATTATTCCATTCTCATTTTCAGCAATACAATATCCTCTAGATAATGTTTTTAGTGGACTCATCATATCAATTTTAGTCATAGTTTCTACAGCTTTTATTTTATAATCTTTAATTTTATTTTTTATTCTACTTTCTAGTCTTTTTACTAAAGTGTCTATTTTTAAATACTCTTCATTTACCAATATCATTGGTTCTCTAAATACTTTTGAATTCATACATTTTTCAAAACGCAATCTCATAAGTTCAAGTCTTTTTCTTAAAATTACTCTATATCTATTTTGATAATTTAAAATCTTATTTCTTAGTTCATACACATCTGTAACAGCAAGTTCTGCAGCAGCTGATGGAGTAGGAGCTCTTAAGTCAGCTACAAAATCAGCTATTGTAAAATCCGTTTCATGTCCTACTGCTGATATTACAGGTATTTCAGACTCAAATATTGCTCTTGCAACTATTTCTTCATTAAATGGCCATAGGTCTTCTAGTGAACCTCCTCCTCTAGCTAAAATAATTACATCTGCTAATTGATTCTCATTCATAAACTTTATCGCATCTGCTATTTTTATTGCTGCTCCTTCTCCCTGAACAGGTACAGGATATAGTCTTAAATATACATTAGGATTCCTTCTTGTTGATACATTTATTATATCTCTAATTACTGAGCCTGTTTTTGAAGTTAGTACTCCTATCTTCTCTGGCATAAATGGAATTTTCTTTTTATGTCTTGTATCAAATAATCCCTCCATTTCTAACTTTTTCTTTAACTCTTGATATTTTGTATACAAGTCTCCTAATCCATCCTCTTGCATTGCCTTACAATAAATTTGATATACACCGTCTCTCTCAAAAACAGAAACTGTACCTAAAACATTTACTTTCATACCATCTTTAGGTATAAAATTTAAAGTAGCTGTTGACGATTTAAACATTATGCATTTTATAAGGGACTTTTCATCTTTTAAAGTAAAATACATATGACCTGTATAGTGATGTTTAAAATTTGAAATTTCTCCTTTAACAAATACATTATTTAAATATTCATCTTCTGCTACTTTATCTTTTACATATTTATTAAGCTCTGATACTGTTATTGGTTTTATATTCATAATTTCTCCTGATAATTTATTTTATCGATAGGCATAGAAACCTGCCACATTTAAAATTTTAAAATAATGTTAGTTTTCGAAATGAGGCGTAGTTTGAAAGAGCCATTTCTCCTTGCCCTACTTTTTTATCGACGACAACAACGAATGAGAAAACTATATATTATTTTAAAATTTTAATTTATTTTTTATAAATTGGCGATAAACGATGTCCGCCTATACAGTATTTTTAATCAATTTTATTCTTTTACAATGCTTGCTAAAACTCCGTTTATAAAGTTAGGTGCCGATTCATCTCCATATTTTTTAGCAAGCTCCACCGCTTCATTAATAGCTACTTTAAATGGTAACTTTTTATATTTAATTTCATAAATTGCAAGTTTTAATATTGAAAGATTAATTTTAGAAATTCTATTTATTTTCCAATCTTTTTTTAGATTATTTGATATTAATTTATCTATTTCTGCTTTATTATTATCTATTCCGGGTAACAATATCTTTTAAATACTCAATCGTATTTTTATCAGTAATTTCATTATTTTCAATATATAAATCTATTTGTTCCTCATTTGACTCTTTTTGGATTTCAATTTCATATAATAATTTAAAAGCTAATTCTCTTGATAATGAACGATTCATCATATTCTCCTTAATTTCTTACTACATTTTATCAATTATTTTTCTTAATTTCTCTTTAACAGATTCTTTATGTGTTTGAAAATAATATCCAATATAAGCACCTAGTACTATTAAAGCAATTACTACTAAAACTTTATAAAAATCTGTAATTAAAACTAATATAGCAATAATTGCTCCTACTATTGGATATTTATACTTTTTTATAAATTCTATTATTTCTTCCATAGGAATCCCTCCTAATTATTTTTTAAGTCCTTATCTTCAACATTTTTTATTTTTATATCAATTTCTTTAATATCTACATCAGCAGATTTTTTTACTGCTATTTTTATTGAATTTTGAATTTTTCCAGATAATTCTTTTATATTTATATCTTTATTTATTACTATTGTTAAACTTACAAATAGATTTTTATCATCATCAAATCCTATTTGAACAACTTGGTTTAAAATTTCATTATAAGTTTGTATTTCAGTTTCTATCATGTTAATAATAGATTCTTTTGTTATGAATAATTTTCCATTAGAATTTTCTAATAAAATTCCATCTGAAATATCTTCTTTTTTACCTTTACTAAAAAATAAACTTTTTATTGATAATAAAATTAGAATTATACATATTAAATCTGTAATATATATTGCCTCTCCATCTCTAATTATCTCTAAAAATTCAAAATCTTCTATTAATTCAAAAGAGAAAAGTATGACTATTATTGATACAACTATTATAATAATTGAAAATATTTTTAAGTTTATTCTATCTAAAAATTTCATTTATTAAAACCTTTCTTAATCAATATATTCTGTTTTTTCTTCTATAACGTTTACTCCTTGTACATGCACATTTACTTCTACAACTTTTAATCCTGTCATTGTTTCAACTGCTTTTTTTACCCTGTTTTGTATTTCAAAAGCTATATCTGGAATTCTTATTCCATAATCTACTATAATGTGTACATCAATTTTTGTCTCTTTTTCTCCAGCATCAACTTTAATTCCTTTAGTCATATTCTTTTTACCAAAAACTTCTGTAATACCAAGTCCACCAGACATACTAAATACTCCTGGAACTTCTGTAGCAGCCTTTCCAGCAATTACAGCAACTACTTCATTTGCAATTTTTATCCCCTCATTATTTTGTAACTTAACTTCTTCTATAACTTCTAATTCTTTATTTTCTTTATTTTCATTATTTTCATTATTTTCATTTTCCATAAAAATCCCTCCATTTTTCATTTTTTAAAGTATATCAATAAATATTGCTTTTTTCAATATTTTTATAATAAATTTCATGGTAATTTGTTAAAAATCAAACTTACTTCCTGTATTAATTTTATTTCCACGTAAATAATCCTTTATATTCATACGTTTTGAATTTTCAGCTTGAATTTCTAAAATAGAAATTACTCCATCTTTTGCTTGAACAAATAAGCCCTTTTTATCATTTGCTTCTAATACTGTCCCTGGCTTTTCTGATACTTCTTTACTAATTATATCTACTTTCCAAATTTTCATTTTTTTATCATCAAAAAAAGTATATGCCCCCATAATTGGATTTAAACCTCTTACTTGATTTTTTATTTTTTCAGAAGAGTATTCGTCCCAATTAATTCTTCCAATTTCTTTTTTTAGCATTGGAGCTAAAGACGCCAAATTGTCATCTTGTTTTTCTCTTGGTGCCTCACCTTTTTCTATTAACTCTAATGTTTTTACAAGTAATTTAGCACCTATTGTAGATAATCTATCCCATAATTCTCCTGTTGTTTCATCTTCGCCTATTCTTACTTCTTCCTTTAAAATCATATCCCCAGTATCTAAACCAACATCCATATACATAGTTGTTATACCAGTAATTTCTTCTCCATTTAATACAGCCCATTGTATTGGAGCAGCTCCTCTATATTTAGGAAGAAGTGAACCATGTACATTAATACATCCATACTTTGGAATATCTAAAATCTCTTTTGGTATTATTTTTCCATAAGCTACTACACATATAATATCTGGATTTAAATTCTTTATTTCATCTATAAATTCATAATTGTTTCTTAATTTAATTGGTTGTTTTACATCTATTCTTTGAGATAAAGCATATTCTTTTACTGAAGATGGAATCATTTTCATTCCTCTTCCTTTAGGTTTATCTGGATTAGTAATAACTGCTAATATTTCGTGTTTTGCATTTACCAAAGTTTCTAAAGACTCCTTCGCGAAGTCTGGTGTTCCCATAAAAACAATTTTCATTTATATCCTCCTATTAGTTTTCAGGTTTTATAATTTCTAAAGTTCCTGGAATTATTTTATCTTTAAAGACTTCTCCATTTAAGTGATCAATTTCATGTTGAAGAGCTTGTGCTAATAATCCTTCTGCCTCTAGTGTTACATTATTTCCATCTAAATCCTGTGCTTTAACAGTAACTTTTGAATATCTTTTTACTTTTCCAAATTGATATGGAAAACTTAAACATCCTTCTTCTATTTCTACTTGCTCTTCTCCAACAGAAACAATCTCGGGATTAATAAGTGCAAATTTGGATTCACCGTCATATAAATCTATTACAATAATTCTTTTTAATATTCCAACTTGAACTCCAGCTAATCCTAGTCCATCAAATTTATGCATTGTATCAAACATATCTTCAGCTAAAATTTTTATTTTATCATCAATTACTTCTATCTTTTTAGATACTTTTTTTAGAATTTCGTCTCCTTCTTCTCTTATATTTCTAATAGCCATTTTTTCACATTCCCTTCTAATTCATATTATTTGGATTACTATCTACAACAATATTGGTATTTTTCCATTTTGTTTTATAAAATTCTTGCAAGATACTGTTTATTCCGTTTATTATAGTTTTAGTTAGCTTACATTTTATAATTAATCTCCATCTATATTGATTTTTTATTTTATCAATAGGTGATGGAACTGGTTTAAAAATATTGCAGTTTAAAAAATTCTTTTTTTGCAATAATTTATATATATACATAGCAACTTTCTGTATCTCATACTCATCTTTCGATTGAAACTTGATAATTATTATATCGCAAAATGGTGGATAATTCAATCTTTTTCTTAGCATTATTTCTGCATCATAGAACAATTCATAGTCCTGTTTTTGACCACAAACAATTGCATAATTATCCGGATTATATGTTTGAAGTATTACTTTTCCCTGCTCTTTATCTCTTCCTGCTCTACCTGCAACTTGAGTTATTGTCTGAAATGTTTTTTCCGCAGCTCTATAATCTCCAATATTTAATGATGTATCAGCAGCTATTATTCCAACTAGGGTAACATTTGGAAAATGATGTCCTTTTACTACCATCTGTGTCCCTATTAAAATATCTATATTTTCTTCTTTAAATTTATTTAATATTTCTTCATGAGAATTCTTTTTTGTTACTGTATCAATATCCATTCTTATCGTTGTCATATCTGGAAATAACTTTTTTATCTCGTTTTCCAACTTTTGAGTTCCTGTTCCAAAATATTTTATTTTGCTACTATTACATTCTGGACATATTTTTACTGCTTCTTTTTCATATCCACAGTAATGACATTTTAATTTATTTTCATATAAGTGATATGTCATAGCAATATTGCAGTTTTTACACTTTACCGTATAACCACAATCTCTACACATTACAAAAGTTGAATAACCTCTTCTGTTTAAAAATAATATTGTTTGCTTGTCTTTTTTCTTATTTTTTATTATTTCTTCATGTAGCTTTAAACTGATCATTGATCGGTTTCCTTGGGCTAATTCATATCTTAAATCTACTATTTCAACTTTTGGAAGACTAGCACTATTGGCTCTTTTAGTTAAAGTTACTAATTTTTTTTCATTTTTTTTAGATTTATAATAATCGCAAATATCTGGAGTTGCGCTTCCTAGAATTAATGGTATTCCATTTTTCTTACAAATGTATCTAGCCAAATCTTTTGCATCATATCTTGGAGTAGAATCTGATTTATATGAACTATCATGTTCTTCATCTATGATAATTACCCCTAAATCTTTTACTGGAGCAAATATGGCAGACCTCGCTCCTATTACAATTTTAGCTTCTCCTTTTTCTATTCTTGTCCATTCATCAAATCTTTCTCCATTTGATAATTTACTATGAAGTACTGCTATGCAATCTCCAAACCTTGCTAAAAATCTATCTACCATTTGAGGCGTAAGTGAAATTTCAGGCACGAGTATAATTGCTTTTTTCCCTAGCTTTAGTACCTTTTCTATAACTTGTAGGTATACTTCTGTTTTTCCTGCCCCTGTTATTCCATATAATAAGAATTCTGTGAATTCTTCATTTTCTAAAACAAATTCTATTTGGTCATATATATCCTTTTGTTCTTCATTTAGTTCTAATTTTTTATCTCTTTTTATATTCTTAGTTTTAAACGGGTTTCTATTTACTCTTTCCTCTCTAAACTCAATAATTCCATTTTTTCTCAATGTATTCATTACCGCTTTACTAACATTAGTATTCTCTTCTAAGCTTTTTGTATCTATTCCTTCATTCACAAATAGATATTCTAATAATTTTATTTGTTTTTCAGACTTTATTTTTCCTAAATTTATATTCTCTTTTATTTTTTCTTTATTCTCTTTTAAATATGCTTTTTTATTAGTCTTCTTTCTTATTCTTTTTTCTACATCTTTATTCGAATTTCCTGGAGGCAACATTAATCGTATACAATCAGAAACATTACAAAAATATTTCATAGCCATTAATTTAGAAAGTTCTATATTTTCTTCTGTTAATATAGAGTCTTCTATTTTTATTACGTCTTTTTGTGCAAATTCTGATTTATTTTTTATCGTAATTATATATCCTTCTTCTACTTTATTATTATTTCCAAATGGTACAAAAACTCTACATCCTATTTTTATATCTTTTTCTAATTCTTTTGGAACTTTATAATCAAATGTTTTATTTAAAGCTTTTGCAGTACTATTTATTATTATTTCTACGAACATTATTCCTCCTATTAGTAATCGTTAGTCTTATCACTTTTATTTGCAACATGCTTAACTATAATTTGATTTTACTCGGCAGGTCAAGACCTGCACCTACGTTTTTTTATTATGTTTTATTAAATTAATAGACGTGCTTAAAGTACACGTCTTTTAATTTTAATTCATTATATTTTTTCATATTTGTCTACAACATAATCATTATCTTTTTCTACAACTGTTATTTGAGCTTTTTCTATATTCTCATTCCCAGTTTCTTTAAAAGATATTTCATAAACCATTGTATTTTCTGTATTGTAGCTTAATTTTAATTCAGTTACTTCATATTCCTTCTCTTCTCCACCTATATCTGAAAAGCATAATAATCCATCTACTTCTTTAAATCCTTGATTATTATAGTAATCTTCAAATAATTCTTCTGTCATGTAATTTAACATTTTGTTTTTAAAATCTTCATATTTAATATCTGTTTTAGCAAAGAATCTATCAATATAATCTTCGGGATTAAAGGTATGATTTTGATTTAATAATCCTAAAGTAACTAATATTCCTTTAGGTGAATTATTTTTATATATTTTTAAAAATTCTTCTATTTTTTCTTTTCCAATCTCATCTTTTTGCTCTATATCTAAAGTAGATAAATCTAGTATATTTTCCATTTCACTAGTTGTAGTATTTGTTTTAATTTCATTTTCTGATTTTTTATCTTGTTTTAGTATAACTGACACACTAACTATAACTATAATTATAACTATAACTATAAGTCCTACACATAATTTTAAATTTTCTTTTTTTAACATAATGCATCTCCTTATTTTTAAGAAAGCCATTTTTTATATTCTAGTATAATTTTTTCTTTTACTTCTTCTGGAGTTAAATTCGTAGTATCTAGTACGAAATCATAATTACTCATATCTTCTTTATGAATTCCATAGACCTTAAAATATCTTTCATTTTCCAATTCAAATCTCTTTTTCATATCTAGTTTCTGTTCTTCTAAAGAGTCAAATTTCTCAGTCTCTTTTCGGTTTGGATCCTTAAAAGCTCTTTTTGCCGCAACATCTAAATCAACTTTTAAATAAACTTTAAAAGAATCAGGAACTGCATACCAGCCGAAGTCTTGCGTCTATAACCAAATTATTATGACTTTCCGCATATTCAGCTGCACTTTTCTCAATTTGTCTATCTATTTCTGGATGTTTTTTTACATAGATATTAAAACTAGTAACATCCATTCCCTTTTCTTTTGCAAGTTTCCTAAAATAATTTCCATTTCTGTAGATTTCGTATCCTAGTTCTTCACATAAAAGAGTTGATACTGTTCCTTTACCGACTCGCTAAGTCACCTGCTAAAGTAATAATCTGCCTCTTTCTCATTCTATTAATTACTCCTCTACATCATTTATAATATTTACTTTTCCTTCTGCAATCTCTTGAGCAGCTAATGTTACTGTACTGTCCTCTTCCTTATCAGTTAGTGGTTTATCTCCATCAGCTAATTGCCTTGCTCTTTTAGCTGTAACTATTACTAGTTTGTATCTATCTCCCATTACATCTAATAATTCATTTACAGTTGGTTTTACCATCATTTTTCTATTCCCCCTTATTATTTATATCTTCATCAGAATCTTTTTCTAATCTTCCAGCTACAGTCTCTGGTTGTACTGCCGACAATATTACATGTCCTGAATCCATTATTAGAACGGCTCTTGTTCGTCTTCCATAAGTAGCGTCAATCGCCATTTTTGAATCTTTTGCTTCTTGAACTAATCTTTTTATTGGAGCAGAGTCTGGACTAACAATAGAAATAATTCTACTTGCTGATACAATATTGCCAAAACCTATATTAATTAACTGCATAACTCCTCCTTTCTTACTCTACATTTTGTACTTGTTCACGAATGTTTTCTATTTCTGTTTTTAATTCTATTACACAATTTGTTATTTCTAAACAATTAGCTTTTGAAGCTATTGTATTTACTTCTCTATTCATTTCTTGAATAATAAAGTCAAATTTTTTACCTACTGGAGAATCTTTTTCTAATAAATTAAAAAACTGATTAATATGACTCTTTAATCTCGTAAGTTCTTCTTCTATTGAAGACTTATCTGAAAAAATAACAATTTCTTGTGCTAATCTATCTTTGTCTACCACATCTACTTTTAACAGTTCTTTTATTCTCGCCTCTAATTTTACTATATATTCCTCTATAAGTCCAGATGAATATTTAGAAATTTCATAAACTTTATTTGAAACTAACTCTAACCTTTCTTTCAAATCTTCTTTTATTTTATTACCTTCTAATTCTTTCATTTCAATAAAATTATCTATAGCCTTATTTAATACTACATTTACCTCCGTCCAAATTTCATCTTCGTTTTCTTCATTTTTTATATTTAATACTTCAGGAAGTTTTGAGATTTCTGTAACACTAATTTCTTCGTTAATTCCAGTCTCTTTTGCTAAAATCTTAAGTTCATCAATATACATTTTTGCAATTTCATGATTTATTTTTATATTTTTGCCTTTTTCACTAAAATCCTGCATGGAAATAAAAATATCAATTTTTCCTCTCGATACTTTTTCTAATACAACTTTTCTTACTTTTTCTTCTAAATATGAAATTTGTCTAGGTAATTTTACTGAAATATCATTATATTTATGATTTACAGATTTTATTTCTATAGTATATTCTTTTCCGTCTTTTTCATATTTGCTTCTTCCAAAACCTGTCATACTTCTTATCATTTTTATTTTTCCTTTCTTCATAATCTTTTAGCGTGCGGACAGAAGCGTCTGCCCCTCCATCTTTTTCAATAAATTTATTTTCTCTTTTTTATTGAACAGATGTAAAAGCCTAAGTCTTACATTTTTTATGAAAATTTTTTGCTACTTTTTTCATCTATGTATGTTGTTTTTTCCTCTGTAATTTCTTTTACATCACTTAATCCATTTTTATATTTTTTTACTTCTTTTCTATATATTATAATACATTTAATTATATAGTATATTGAAATATATATTGATGATGTTTGAAATATTATTTTAATTATATCATTTTGATAAAAATATACATATGGTAAATATAAAGTGATAATACTTAAAACTAACATCTCAATTCCATGTATTGCTAAGTTTCCACTATCTTCTTTATATGCATTTTCGAAAATAAATACTGTAAATAATATTAATATTACTGCAAATACTTTTAAATCCACCTTAAATACTTCTGTTTCTAATCGTACAAATCCTAGATTTATAAAACAAATATAAATAAAAATAGCAATTGCAATTAGAAAATTTTTTACTAATTTTGAATATATTTTTTCCTTCTCTTCTTTTGGAAGTTTTATCTTTGTGTCTAATTCTTTAGAGATTTTTAACATATCATCTTTTTCTTCCATAATATTTAAATTCCTCCTATATCTCCTAATTCATACATAATAATTGAAGATAATACTATTGGTGCTGTTTCCGTTCTTAAAATTCTTTTTCCAAGCGAAATAGATGTTGCTCCAGATTTTTTAAGTTTATCTATTTCTGATTCTCCTATCCCACCTTCTGGTCCAATTATAACTGCTATTTTTAGATTTTCTTTATTTTTCATATTACTTAATTCTGATTTTAAATAAGTATTTTCTTCTTTTTCATAAGCAACTATTACTTTATCAAATTGATTTAATACTTCGCATATTTGATTTATATTTATTACATCATTTACTTTTAAAACAATATCTCTTTCAGATTGTTTAGCTGCAACTTCTGCAATTTTTTCCCATCTGATTTTTTTCTTTTCTTTATCTTTTTCTTCTAATTTCACAACACTTCTTTTAAAAATAACTGGTGTTATAGAATCTACTCCTATTTCTGTACATTTTTGAATTATAAGTTCCATTTTATCTGATTTTGGTAATCCTTGAAATATGTGAATACTTACATTTGATTCAGATTCCCCTACTTTTTCTTCTATTATTTTTAAAATAATTTTTTCTTTTCTAATTTCTTCAATTTTCGTTTTGTAATTTTTATTATTATTTTTACATACTATATTTAATTCATCATCCTCTTTTTTTCTTAAAACATTTTTTATATGATTAACATCTGTTCCAGAAATTTCAATTTTGTTTTCTTTTATTTGTTCTTTATTTACAAAAAATTTCATCTTTTACCTCTATTTTATTTTAAAAATTATATCAAAAAAATAATACGTGTACAAGGATAATTTTTAGGACGTAGAGAAAAATATTTTTCTCCACGTCCTAAAAATCATATATTATTTAAAATTTCTTTTAAGTTTTTATTCATGTTTATTAATATATCAAATTTATTTACTGTTTCATTTACCTTTATTAAATTAGTTTCTAATAATTCTACCATTTTCTTATTTTCTTTTTCTATTTTTTTTACTAATGTTTTATAATATTTTCTTTGTTCAAAAAATCCTGTAGGAACTAAATTCGCTATATTCCAATTGTCATTTATATTAATTTTTAAAGTTTCTTTATCTATCATATATGAATTTATTAGTTTTTCTTCGAATTCAATAATATCATTATTTTTGTAAGAAAGATTTTTCATCATATTTAAAATCTCTCTTATATTTTGTCCTTCATATGTATCTTTTATTTCATAGTATTCTTTCTTTATAAGTTTTCCTTTTAATTCTTTATTTTCTACCATACATTTTTTAAATTTTGATTTTCCTGTTATTTTATCTATAAGAGAATCTTTTGATAAATAATATTCCTTTTCTATTTGAACTTTTTGCCATTTAGCTACATATATCATTTTTTTAGCCTTTTTATATATTTGACTTAAAGAATTTTCCTCTATTGCTTTTATTTGATTTTCTATTTTCTCCTTTATATCTCCAAAATCTTTTTCTAATACTTTTTCTAAATTTGCTAATTTCTCATAAATATCCCTTTTCTTTTCTAAATTCTCTTTTATAAACACACTTAAGTTTTTAAACATATCATTTTTTAATTCAATACTTTGAAAATTTTTAATATCTAAAACTTCTGAATTCCTTTTTTCCATTCGCTGTTTAGAATTTAGTTTATCTATTATAGAAATCAATATATCTATTTTATTTAAAATATTTATTACTTTTTCTTCATTTTTTAGCAATTTCTATCTAACTCCTATCTTATCTTCAGTTTCTTAATCCATTTGTATAATATTGTAACCTGTTGTATCTGGAATTTCCATATCTTCATCTTTAACTTGTCCTATTTGATATCTATAAATTGTCGTAATTTTAGTCGTATTTTCTTCATCTTCTAGATTATATTCTCCTTCTATTTTTATTGGCATTCCTTTTTTTCTATCTAACCAAATTGTTATAGAAGAATCTACTTGTTTTAATTTAAAAGATACTGATTTTATTCCATTTACTTTTTCATATCTTAAAAACTCATATTCATAATCTTTATTTTCTAATACTTCAACAGCCGTATATATAAGGCTTTTAAAACTATCAATATTATTGGCTGAATTATATATATACTTCTCTTTTTCTGATGTATCTATATAAGTACATTTATTATTTTCATTTCCATCTGTAATTTCTATAGAAGTATTATATCTTGTTAATAATATATTATTTTTAAATTTATAATCTACAATTTTTTCTTCTTCTCCCTGTGTTACAACTTCACAAGAGATATTATCTATTGAAAGTACTTTCTTAGAAAGAAAAATTGCATCTTCTCTTGATAAAGGTTTATAATTTTTTTGATAAATCATTATTCCCATCCCTATTATAAATATAAAAATGATTATAATAGTAGGTATTGCTAAAATAAACTTTTTCTTTTCTTTCATAACCTTCACCCTCTATTTCTTTTTAGTATATATTAATTAGAATATTTTAGTCAAGAAATATATAAAAAATCTTTATACTATTAATAACTAGATTGGTCAAGACCGCTCCTACGTTTTTTATTATTAATATTAGAGAACAAAAGGGGACATTTTCTAATGTCAGCCTGTAAAAATTCACTTTAAAGCCCCGTCTTTGTTCGTGCGCCAATTTTCGTAAGAAAATTGTGTGCATTGTTTTGCCGAAGGCTT
>CAYOBB010000008.1:0-14839 GCA_964402195.1 uncultured Clostridium sp.
AAGAAAGAAGGAGATAATTGTGCAAATATTTGACTGGAATGAAAAAATACATGAAAAAGAATTAAATGAGGTTATTTATGAGCTGAAGAATCATGGAATTGTTGTTTTTCCAACTGAAACTGTATATGGAGTGGGTGCGAATGCTTTTGATGAGCTTGCAATTTCAAAAATTTATGAGGCAAAAAAAAGACCTTCAGATAACCCTCTTATTGTTCATGTTTCAGATAAAGATATGTTATATGATTTAGTAGAAGATGTAAGTGAAGTAGAACAAAAGTTAATAGATTGTTTTATGCCAGGTCCTTTTACAATAATCTTAAAGAAAAAAGTTAACATACCTGATAGTGTAACAGCTGGATTAGATACAGTAGCGGTAAGAATGCCTATCAATCATATTGCAAATAGAATAATAAAGGAATTTAAGTTTCCAATTGTTGCTCCTAGTGCAAATAGATCGGGTAAGCCAAGTGGAACTAATATAAATGATATAGTAAATGAATTATCAGATAATGTTAGAATTTTTATAGATGGTGGAAATTCTAATATTGGTTTAGAATCAACTGTAGTAAAAGTAATAGATAGTGTTCCTACAATATTAAGACCTGGCAGAATAACTGCTGATGATATAAAAAGAGAAGTAGGAAAAGTTAAAATTAGTGAAAAAATTTTAAATAAAGTAAGTGAAAATGAGATTGTAGAAAGTCCAGGGATGAAACATAAGCATTATGCACCAATGACTAAATGTGTATTAATAGATATTAAGGATAAAAATAAAAGAATACATAAAATAAATGAATTAGTAAATCATAATAATGCGATTGTAATTGGTTTTGAAGAGAATAGAGAAAAAATAAATTCGAAAAATTTTATTTCTTTTGGAAGAGAAAAAAATTTAGAAGAGGTATCGAAAAATTTATATGCTTCATTGAGAAGGGCTGATGAGATTGGATGTGATTTAATAATTATAGAAGCAACAGTAAATGAGGGAATTGGTTTAGCTATAATGAATAGACTCCTTAGAGCATGTGGGTTTAATGTAGTAAATTAGCAAGCGGGTCGGCCTTGACCGACCCTTAAAGATTTGCCCAAAAGCTATTTTTCTTGTCTTTATGATATTTTATGATTTGTTGATATTTATCATAATATTCTTTATGATAAATAGATCTATCTTGGAGTTCTGGATTTTTTTCTAATAATATTTTGAGATATTTATAAATTGTACTGAATTTTTGGTCTAATTTTTTTATAGCATCTTCTTTATTAACAAATGAAACTCTATAAGATGAGACTTCATCTCGTATTAGACATAACATTCTAAGATATCGTCTTGACACTCGCTCTAGCATATCTGGGGATTTTTTTTGCTTGAAAAATAATAAATAATTCTCATATGCTTCAATTACATCAAAACGATGCATGTCAAAGTTCTTTTTTATATAGAATGTATTTCTTTGAATGTATGCATATAATATTTGATTAGATGAAACTATTTTATTGCATTTATCTAATACTTTGTAAGTCGTCATTTCATCTTCATATATTTTGAATTCAGGAAATCTTATTCCATCCCATAATTCTTTTTTATACAGTTTGTTCCATAAAGCAACAGCTTTAATACATGTATGTAAGTTATCATCATGGAGTAATCTTAGAGCTTCATCACTAGTATATATATCTAGTGTTTCTTCATCCTGGATAGGTGGAGTAAAAGTATCAAAAATTGCTTTTTGAATTTCTGTTTTTATAAAATTACATTCTGCAATATCTGCATTGTTATTAACTAAGGTTTTATATAAAAATTCATAAAAATTCAAACTAACAAAGTCGTCTGCATCCATAAATCCTATATATTCTCCTGTGGCTTGCTCTAAGCCTGCATTTCTAGCACAAGATACACCACGATGATTTTGGTGTATTACTTTAATTCTAGAATCTTTTTTGGCTAATTTGTCACAAATTGTTCCAGAGGAATCCGAGGAACCATCATTTATTAATATGATTTCTAGATTTTTGTAAGTTTGAGATATTAGTGTATCTATATTATGATATAATAATACTGCTACATTTCTTACTGGGACAATAATGCTAATTAATGGTTGACTTTCCATAAAATACCTCCTATTTTTTGATTTTATTCATTATATCACTAGTGAATAAATAATGCAAATATTGGAAATAAATTTTTGAAAAAATTTTAGATTGAAAATTGAATGTATAAAATGGCTTTTGTCTTGCTAATTTGTATAAAATCGTGTAAAATATAAATGTAAAAGATAAGGAGAAAGAAATGTATTTAATTGTTGGACTGGGAAATCCTGAAAGTGACTATGATAAAACTAGGCATAATATGGGGTTTCATGTTATAAATAAAATAGCTGAAGATTTAAATATAAAAATAGATAAATTTAAATTTAATGGTTTATTTCAAAAATGTGTTTTTGAAGGCAAAAATGTTATTTTCTTAAAGCCTCAAACTTTTATGAACTTAAGTGGAGAAAGTGTAAAATCTTTTGTGGATTATTATAAAATTAATATAGAAGATATTTGTATTATTTATGATGATATTGATTTAGAACCTGGTGAGATTCGTATAAGAAAAAAGGGAAGTAGCGGAGGGCATAATGGTATGAAGTCCATAATTGAGAATTTAAAAACAGAAGATTTTTCTCGAATAAGAGTTGGGATAGGAAAACCTAAAGATTCAAATAATTTAATTGAACATGTAATAGGTTATGTTTTACCTGAAGAACTGGAAAAATTAGAAATAGGGGAAGAAAAAGGAAAAGAAGCTTTAAAAGAGTTTTTAAAAAATGGAATTGATTCTGCTATGAATAAATTCAATTAAAAAGGAAAATAAAAATGAAAGAATTAATTATAAATACAGAATCTAATAATGAAGAGATATTATTAGTTGAAGATGGAATTTTAATTGAAAAGTATGAGGATATAAATAGAAACAATAGAATAGAGGGAAATATTTATATAGGTAAAGTCCAAAATGTAATACCTGGTTTGCAAGCAGCTTTTGTAAACATTGGAGAGGGTAAGAATGCTTTTATACATTTAAAAGATATATTACCT
Organism: uncultured Clostridium sp.; assembly: GCA_964402195.1. GTDB lineage: Bacteria > Bacillota > Clostridia > TANB77 > CAG-508 > UMGS1994. Next base: position 3,082 of record CAYOBB010000008.1, read on the forward strand.
AAAATTGATTCTACTATTGAAGAGGAAAAGATTAATTATGAGGATTTGAATATTAAGGATTTTATAAAACAGGGGATGCCTATTTTAATAGAAATAAAACGAGATAGTTATAATCAAAAGGGTCCTAGGGCTTCTACTCATATAAATTTACCAGGACGTTTAATTGTGCTTTTGCCTAATTCTACTTTTGTGACTGTTTCTCAGAAGATTGAAGATTCAAAAGAAAGAATTAGATTAATTAATATTGTAAAAAAAATGTTACCTGAAAGTATGGGAGCTATAATTAGAACTGCTGCAAATGGAAAAAGAGAAGATGAAATCAAAAAAGATGTAGATCTATTAATAAAAAAATGGGATAAAATAATAAATACTAAAGTAATTGATGAAAATTTACCTAAACTTGTATATAAAAATGATGATTTAGTAGATAAGATTTTAACTGATTTAATTGATAATGGACTAGATAGAATTATTGTAAATTGTAATGAAATAAGGAAAAAAATAGAGAGTAAATTGTCTGAATATGAGAAGAAAGATATATGTGTTATTTTAAAGAATGAAGATTTATTAGATAGTTACCAATTAAGAAAGCAAAAGTTAGAAGCAGAGAATAGGAAAATCTGGCTTAAAAATGGAGGATTTATAACAATTGATAAAACAGAAGCGTTGACTGCAATTGATGTGAATTCTGCGAAGTTTACAGGTAAAGATGGATTAGAGAATACAGCTTTAGCAGTTGATAAAGAAGCTGCAGTTGAGATTGCGAGACAAATTAAGTTAAGAGATATTGGTGGAATTATTGTAATTGATTTTATAGACCTAAATCTTAATGAAAATAGACAAGAAGTAATAGATATTTTTAGACAAGAATTAAAAAAAGATAGATCAAAAGTGCAAATAGAAGGGTTTACGAAGCTTAATTTATTAGAACTTACGAGAAAACATATTTGTAGTAATTAGATGATATTGTTATTTAAAGTTAATATATACTATTTTTAATATTTTGTGAGTCGTAACTTTTAATTTAAAATTCTTAAATTGTACTACGCTTTTACAAAGCTTATTTGGTAGCTTACGCGGTATTTAAAAATAGTATATATTAACTTATTGGAATAGTTTAATATAAAAATAAAAATCAGAATAATGTATGTATAGATTTTAAATGATGAATAGAAAAAATAAAGGAGTAATAATGAAAATAGGTTTTATATCACTTGGTTGTAGTAAGAATTTAATAGATACTGAGATGTGTATTGGTTTATTTAAAAAGAATAATTTTAGTATTGTTAATAATCCAGCCGATGCAGATATTTTAATTGTAAATACTTGTGGGTTTATTGAATCTGCAAAGGAAGAGGCAATTAATACTTTACTAGAAATGGCGGAGTATAAGGAGAGAGGAAATTGTAAATACTTAATTGCAATGGGATGTTTAGTAAAACGTTATAAAGATGAACTAATAAAAGCTATGCCAGAAGTTGACTTGTTTATTAGTATAGATGAATATGATTCAATTTTTGATAAAATTTCTGAATTGATTGGTTACGATAAGAATAAATGTTATTGTTTAGACTATAATGAAAGAGTTATTACAACTGGAAAAAAGAGTGCTTATTTAAAAATAGCTGAAGGTTGTAATAATAATTGTACATATTGTGCTATTCCTATGATTAGAGGAAAGTATGTAAGTAGAAGAATGGATGATATTTTGAAAGAGGCAGAGGAGTTAGTAAAAAGTGGAATAGAGGAGATTATTGTTATTGCTCAAGATACTACTAAATATGGTATAGATAATTATAGAGACTATAAGCTTCCAGAACTTCTTACTAGACTTTGTAAGATTCAAGGTATAAAATGGATTAGGTTTTTATATGCTTATCCTGAATCTATAACAGATGAGCTTATACAAGTTGTAAAAAAAGAAGAAAAGATTTGCAATTATTTTGATATTCCAATTCAACATTTTTCTAATAATGTTCTTAAAAGAATGAATAGAAAGAGTAAAGGAAAACAGATAGAGGAATTACTAGATAAAATAAGAAAAGAGATTCCAGATGTTATTTTTAGGACTAGTATTATTGTAGGTTTTCCAGGAGAGACTGAAGAAGATTTTGAAATTTTATATAACTTTGTAAAAAAGGCAGAGTTTGAACGATTAGGTTGTTTTCAATATTCTAAAGAAGATGGTACTCCTGCTGCTAGATTAAATGAGCAAATTCATTATAAAACAAAGCAAAGAAGATTTGATAGACTTATGGAGCTACAACAGGGGATTGCAATAAATAAACTTAAACAAAAGATTGGTAAAAAGTATGAAGTTTTAATTGAAAATGTAACTTCTGATAATAGATATTATGTTGGTAGAAGCTATATGGAATCTCCTGATACAGATGGAGTTATATTAGTGAAAAAAGAAAAAAATAGTAATTTAATAGATAAATTTATAACTGCTGAAATAAAAGATGTTAATGGGTATGATTTAATTGGAGAAGTAGTTGTATAAATGGAGGAAGATATGGAAAAATTAGTTAAGGTAAAAGAGAAAATAAAAAATATAGTACTGTCTAAAAAGTTTAAGATATTTTTTAATTATCTTTTATTTCCATTTTTAGTTGTTTTATTATCTGATATATATTTTAAATTGAATAGTATAAATGATAATACATTATTACAAAATTTAGGAATTACGATATATAGAAGTATAAAAGCTTTTCTTTTAACATGGTTTTTAATAATAGTTATAAATGCTAGTTTAATTTCCATTACTAATAGTTCAAGAAAAGCAATGGTCATAATTTTACTGTTTTTCATGATTTTATTACCTGTAAATGATTTTAAATATCACATAATGGGTGAGCCAGTTAAGGTTTCTGATGTTAATTTCTTAAATAGTTCTAATACTGGAATGATGGTAAATGTTATGGATACTTTAAAGGGCGAGTGGATGAAATTTACTTTTATAAAGAGTGGAGTATATATAATTTTATTTATACTATTGTTTATATTTGAAGGAAAAATTAATTTTAAATTTGAAAATAAAAAAAATAGATGTATTACATTAGCTATATTTTTAATATTATTTTTATGTTTAATAATACCACCTAAATTTTTAAGATTATTTTTAATTAATAAAATTTTTGATGATGATAAAAAAGAAGATTTTAGAAGAAATACATCGAACACAACTGTTTATCTGGAATATGGTTGGCTACAAGGACTATATTATAGTTTTTTATCAGATTATATTATGCCACCAGATAATTATAGTAGAGAAAATGTCGATGAAGTAATAAATGTTGTGGCAGAGGTTGCAGAAGAAAATTGGGGAACTCCCAATGTAGTATTTATTTTATCAGAGTCTTTTTGGGATATTTCTAAATTAGAAGAATTTGAATTTAATGTAGATTTAACAAGTAATATTAAAAGATTAGAAGATACAAATAGATGTATATCTTTTGATATGTTATCACCTTCATATGGCGGTGCTAGCGTAAATGTTGAGTTTGAAATATTGACAGGAGGAAGTATTAGTTATTTTAATAATGGATATATTCCGTATTTGCAATTGTATAAAAATAACGAAAATTCTTCTAGAATCCCAAATTTAATTAAAGAATTTAATAATGCGGGATATGAAACTAAATATATTAGTTCTTGGGGGAGAACTTCATATAATAGTGAAACTGTTTTTAAGATAATAGGAACAGATAAAACAATATATGAAGATGATTTAGTAGATCCTGTTAGGAAAGGGAATATAGCAGATAGCTATATGATGGATGTGATTTTAGATGAACTTAAAGAGGAGTCAGAGGATAAAAAGTTCCTTTTTGTAACGACCGCTCAAAACCATATGCCATATAGTAAATATCGATATCCAAATTATGATATTGATATTGTAGAAAGTACTATGTCTGAAGAGTTTAATGATATTGCTAGATGTTATGCTCAAGGAGTGTATGATGCTGATAAAGAGCTTGGAAGATTATATGATGAGATTCAAAATTTGGACGAGCCTACAATAGTAGTTTTCTTTGGAGACCATTTACCTTATTTATTAAATATTTCTAGTGAGAATATTGTAGATGTTGCTTCATATTTTAATACTGAAGATGAGAATTTAAATGAACTTAGAAAATATACTACTCAATGTGTTATAATTTCTAATTTTGATATAGATAAAGATGAAGATATTGACATGATGAATGCAAGCTATATTGGTGCTTATTTATTAGATAATTTAGGTTTTGAGACATCTTCATATTTTAAATATATTAATCAAGTAAGAAAAGATTTACCTGTATATAATAGAAATTTTATATTTAAAGAAAATGAATTTAAGAGTATTTCTGAAATGACGGATGAAGAGAAAAGAATTTATGAAGATAAAATGCAAGTTCAATATAGATATTTTATAGATAATGAGTAAAATTATTTACAATTTTCAAAAAATGTAATAAAATGTAGAAAATAAATTTTTAGGTGGAAGAAAATGAATAAAAAGATAATAGGATATTATAGAAGTTGTGATATTGTTACAATGACAAGTACGATATCAGCTGTTATTGGAATGATTTTAGCAATAAATAATCACATAATTACAGCAGTTTCGTGCTTAATTTTAAGTGGAATTTGTGATGCGTTTGATGGAATACTAGCTAGAAGAAGAGAAAATACAAAAGATCAGACTACATATGGAGAAGAATTAGATTCTTTGTCAGATATGATTGCTTTTGGTATATTACCTGTAATTATTACAATTTGTGATGGAATAAATAAAATTTGGTTTTATCCTATTTTTATTTTCTATGTGCTTTGTGGATTAATAAGACTTGCATATTTTAATATGTTAGCCCAAAAGGAAGATACTGATAAGAGCTATTTTATTGGAATTCCAATCACATCTATTACTATAATTTATCCTATATTTTATATTGCTTTTAGGTTAACTAAAGTTTGTTTTTCTGAATATATTATGCTTGGTATGTTATTTATTACTGGAATTTTTTATGTAGTAAAGATTAAGGTAAAAAAACCTGATTTAAAAATAAAAACGGTTCTTGCAATATTAGGAATAATAATTATTGTAGTTTTTACTATTTGGAAATATATTAAATAGGTAAATTTTATGATAAAACAATTAGGTATAAAGTATAAGAGATTTATTAAATATGTTGGTGTAAGTGTTATTACAACGATAGTAAATATATTAAGTTATATATTATTTTTAAGAGTATTGAATGATGTGTATGTTTTAAGTAATGTATTTTCATGGGTAATTAGTATATTAATAACATTTATACTTAATAAGATGATAGTTTTTCAAAAAAGATCAGATAGAAAAAGAGAAGTTTTTAAAGAGATAGTTTTGTTTTATTTAGTTAGATTAACGTCTCTTTTAATAGACACTGCTATACTATGTTTATGTATAGAAGTTTTCGGGATAAATGATATTCTTGCTAAGATAATTTCTAATGTTAGTACTACTTTTAATAATTATTTTATTAGTAAGAGATTTGTATTTAAATAGATTAGACATAGAAACGTCAAAATATTCGAAGATTAATAAGAGTATTAAAAAATAAGTAAGGGCAGGTCAAGACCTGCCCTTACTTATTTTGCATAAATATTATAATTCACGTTCTCCGCGTTCATGTCCTCCTTTGGCCCTAGGTATATTAGGTAGTTCTTCAACAATTACGTTAGGATTAATACCTTTAACTTTAAATTTTGATTCTTGAACAGGAGGAGTATAATTAGAAAGTGCTGATTTGTTAGCGTTGTTAAATTCTTGTTCAATTTTTCTTGCGTCTTCAATAGAAAGCCCTTCTTCGGAAGTAATTTCTTTATATAACTCATTATCTGAAGGAACATCTATTTCTGAATTAAATATTGAACCAATAGCTGAATTTTTTATTTTATTCCAAATCTTTGTTAAAAAAGATTCTTTATTTGTATATTCCATTTTTAAAACCTCATTTCATTAATAGCAACATGCTATTTTCTTAAAAATTACAATTCACTTCTATAAGTATAGCACAAAAACAGCTGAAAATCAAGAACTTTTAAATATTTTTATGGGGATGTGACTAGTAACAAATTTATAAAAAAACCATAAAATATTTGACATATCAATATTTACATGGGATAATAGTATTGCTTAGAAAGGAAGAATATATAATGGAAATAGAAGAAAAAGAAGCAATTATTGAAGCAATGCTTTTTGCAGTGGGAAGACCTTTAAAAGTATCTGAAATATGTAGTGGCCTAGAAATTACACCAGAGGATGCAGAAAGTTTAATTTTAAATATGCAAACTAAATATGGTGATAAAAATAGAGGAATTGAAATAGTAAAATTAGAAGATGGATATCAGCTTTCTACAAAAAAGGAATATTATGAATATTTATATCCATTATTTGATAATAGAGCTAAGCCATCTTTATCTGCTGCAGCATTAGAGGTTTTATCTATTATTGCATATAATCCTAGAATTACAAGAGCTGAAATTGAGGCTATCAGAGGTGTTAATTCTGATGGTACTATATATAGATTACTTGAATATCATTTAATTGAAGATGCTGGAAAACTTAATGCACCTGGAAGACCGACCACCTATAAAACTACTTTGGAGTTTTTGAAGATGTTTGGAATTTCTAGTTTAGATGATTTGCCCGAACTTCCGAGATATAAATTAGATGAAAATGAACAGATAGTTCTAGATGAAGTTTATGAATATAATGATAGAAATAATGAAGAAAGTAGGAATGAAGATGAAGAATAATAGTGATTTTGTTAAAGAGATAACTAATATAGATGAAAATTTTGCTCAGTGGTATACAGATATAGTAAGAAAGGCTGAGCTTGCTGATTATACAGATACTAAAGGTTGTATTGCTATACGCCCTTATGGTTATGCTATTTGGGAAAATATACAAAACTATATGGATAAATTATTTAAAGAAACTGGTGTAAAAAACGCGTATTTTCCAGTATTAATTCCAGAGAGTTTACTTCAAAAGGAAAAAGACCATGTTGAAGGGTTTGCTCCAGAAGTTGCTTGGGTTACAGAAGCTGGTGGAGAAAAATTAGAAGAAAGATTATGTATGAGACCTACATCAGAAACAATTATTACAACGATGTATGCAAAGTGGCTTAGTTCATGGAGAGATTTACCTTTTGTGTATAATCAATGGTGCAATGTTTTAAGATGGGAAAAGGAAACAAGACCTTTTTTGCGTTCGAGAGAATTCTTATGGCAAGAAGGTCATACAATACATGAAACAGAAGAAGAGGCAAGAGAAAGAACAATTCAAATGTTAAATATATATCAAGATGTTGTGGAAAATTTACTTGCAATACCAACAGTTAAAGGAATAAAAACAGAAACTGAGAAATTTGCAGGTGCTGATGAAACTTATACAATAGAGACTATGATGTACGATGGAAAAGCATTACAAACTGCTACATCACATTATTTTGGACAGAATTTTACAAAGCCATTTGAAGTTAAATTCCAAAATAGAGAAGGAAAAGAAGAATATGCTTATCAAACGTCTTGGGGTTCTACAACAAGATTAATTGGTGCAATAATAATGGCCCATGGAGATAATAGAGGTTTGAAATTACCACCAAGAGTAGCTCCTATTCAGGCTGTAATAGTTCCAATCGCAATGCATAAAGAAGGTGTAAAAGAAAGGTCAGAAGAATTGTATAATTCTTTAAAAGATAAATTTAGAATGGAGATAGACCTAAGAGACCAAGTATCGCCTGGTTATAAATTTAATGATTGGGAAATGAGAGGTGTTCCACTTAGAATCGAACTTGGACCAAGGGACATTGAAAATGGTGTGTGTGTACTTGTTAGAAGAGATACTGCTGAAAAAATAACTGTGAATGTAGATGAATTAGAAGACAAAATAGAAAAATTATTAGAAGAAATACATATAAATATGTATGAAACTTGTAAAAAGAGAATGGAAGATAAAACGACAGTTGCTCATAACTTAGATGAATTTCAAGCTAATATTAACAAAGAACAGGGATTTATAAAGGCTATGTGGTGTGGAGAAGCTGAGTGTGAAGCCAAAATAAAAGAACTAACTGCAGCTAAGTCAAGATGTATGCCATTTAAGCAAGAAAGAATAGATGATGTATGTGTATGTTGTGGGAAAGAGGCTAAAAAATTAGTTATTTGGGGAAGACAGTACTAGTTTAAAAATAATGCTTATGAATAGACATCATTTTTGGATAGTAGAATTAATCGATTAGCACTTGCCAAGCTTTTCTGAGTTTGAAGGACAGTTATTATTTTATGTATAAAATATATAAGATGCTACGAAAGTGTCTTGATAAATCATATTTTTTCAAAAGGCGACTAAAAATAGAGAAAGGATGATATTTTAGTATGGATAAAAAAATTATGCTTACTGGAGATAGACCAACTGGTAGATTACATATTGGTCATTATTTTGGGTCTTTAAAAAATAGAGTTAAATTGCAGGATGAATTTGAGAGTTATTTGTTGGTTGCTGATGTTCAGGCTTTAACCGATAATTTTAATAATCCTGAAAAGGTTAGAAGGAATGTAAGGGAAGTTGTAATGGATTACCTTTCTTGTGGAATTGATCCTAATAAATCTACAATTTACTTACAGTCTATGATTCCAGAAATTGCTGAACTTACTGTGTATTATTCTAATTTAGTCACAATTTCTAGATTACAAAGAAACCCTACTGTAAAGACAGAGATTGCTCAGAAAAAAGAAGTGTTTGGAGAAAGTGTTACATATGGATTTTTAGGTTATCCAGTAAGTCAGGCTGCAGATATTACTGCTTTTGATGCGACTGTAATACCTGTCGGAGAAGATCAATTACCTTTAATAGAACAGTGTAGAGAGATTGTTAGAAAGTTCAATAGTATTTATGGTGAAGTTTTAAGAGAGCCAGAAGCCTATTTGTCTAACGCAAAAAGAATAAAGGGGTTAGATGGTAATGAAAAGATGGGAAAATCTTTAGGAAATGCTATTTATCTATCAGATAAACCCGAAGAAATAACTAAGAAAGTTATGGGAGCTGTTACTGACCCAGGTAGAATAAAAAAAGATGATAAGGGTAATCCTGATATATGTATGGTAAATTATTATCATGGATTGTTTTCTACTGAGAAAGAGTGTAAGGAAGTTTGTAGCGAGTGTAGAGAGGGAAAAAGAGGCTGTGTTGCTTGTAAAAAACAACTAGCTACTAATATTATAGAGTATTTAAGACCAATTAGAGAAAAAAGAAAATATTATGAAGAAAGACCAGATCTTGTAGATAAAATTTTAATAGATGGTACCAATAAGGCGAGAGAAAAAGCAAAGGAGACTATGAAGAAAGTTAAAAAAGCTATGAAGTTAGATTATTTTGAAGGAGAATAAAATGTTTGTAGATTATACAAAAATATTAATTAAATCAGGAGATGGCGGAAATGGTGCTGTTACTTTCCGAAGAGAAAAATATGTGGCTGCTGGTCGGACCTGATGGAGGAGATGGTGGAAAAGGTGGAGATGTTTACTTCGAAGTTGATCCTGATAGAAATACTTTGATTGATTTTAGATATAATAAAAAGTTTAAAGCTGAATCTGGAGAAAATGGTAGTGGTAATCATTGTTTCGGTAAAAGTGGAGAAGATTTAGTTATAAAGGTTCCAAAAGGTACGGTTGTAAAGGATTTAGAAACTGGAGGGGTAATTGCTGATTTATCAGAAGATGGACAAAAAGAATTAATTCTTCCTGGCGGAAGAGGTGGAAAAGGTAATTCTCATTTTGCTACTGCTACTAGACAAGCTCCTAGATTTGCTCAAGATGGAGAAAAGGGACTTGAAAAAGAGGTAATTTTAGAGCTTAAATTATTAGCAGATGTTGGATTAATAGGGTTCCCTAATGTGGGAAAATCTACTATTCTTTCTAGGGTTACATCTGCTAAGCCTAAAATTGCTAATTATCATTTTACTACTATAAATCCTAATTTAGGGGTTGTAAAGACAGAATATGGTGATAGTTTTGTTATTGCTGATATTCCTGGTGTAATAGAAGGTGCGAGTGAAGGTATTGGACTTGGAATTCAATTTTTAAGACATATTGAAAGAACTAGATTATTATTACATGTAATTGATTGTTCTGGAATTGAGGGAAGAAATCCTGTAGAGGATTATTATACTATTCATAAAGAGCTTGAAAATTATAGTGAGAAATTAAGTAAAAGAAGAGAAATTATAGTTGCAAATAAAACTGATATTATGCAAGATGATACAGGTTTTAAAGAGTTAAAAAAACTGGCTACTGAAAAAAACATTGAAATTTTTAAAATTTCTGCGGTTACTGGAGATGGAATAAAAGAATTATTTACTAGAGTATCAGAGGTATTAAGAACTCTTCCAAAAGAGGATTTGGTAGAATTTGAAGAAAAAGTTATTTATACTTTAAAAGAAGAAAAATCAGAATTTAATATTGAGATTGAAGATGGTGAGTTTATTGTCTCGGGTCCTGCTATTGAAAGATTAATGGGAAGAGTTAATATTGGAGATAATGAATCTATGACTTATTTGCAAAGATCGATTAGGAATTTGGGAATAGAAGATGAATTAAAGAAAATGGGAGTAAAAGAAGGAGACACTGTGAAATTCTTAGAATGGGAATTTGAGTGGTATGATTAAATGATTTTGAGGATAGAGAGAAAAAAATCTTTTTTCTCTCTATCCTCAAAATCATATTTTATCTTCGTTATAGTTTAATGCTGTTTTTACTAATTTTATGAATTTAAATAAACTTAATTTTATTTTCTTTTTTAGTAAATATATTTTAGATAAATTTTTGTGTGCAATTTCTGACTTTGATTTTGGAACCAATGAATTAATTGTTATATCTTCTATAAATGTTGGAGGTTCTGATATCTTAGGATTATATTCTTCAATTAAAGAATTAACATATACAGATCCAGCTGTAATATGATTATCATCAAATGCTTTTACAGAGTTTTCTTTAGCTTTTTGTGTTAAAGTAGAAAAAGGTGTTTTGTATTCTTTAATTATTGTTTTTTCCGTTTCACGCGATATTATTTGTTTCTCAAATGATTTTTTCAAGAAGCCTTTGTCGAATTCTACTCCAGTAATTATTGTGTTTTCTGGAATTACACTTTTATTAATATTTTCTAGTTTTTTATTTGAATATATATCTATTGTTTCAGAAGATATAGTTATTGGTGTAAATGCTGATGTTTGACTATCTATTAGGTTGGTATCTTTTAATACTTCGATATCTATTTCTTTTTCTGACTCTTTTATTGGATTAAAAGAAAATATATTTTCTTCTTCTTTGTCATAAATTGGTACAATGTAGTTTTTATAGTTATTATTGTCCCAATTATTGTTAGAATCATGGATACAAAATTGAAAATTTGTACCTGATTGTATATTAATATTTCCTAAGTATCCAAAATCAGTTCTTTTTAATTCAATTTCATTTTTATTTTCCCATAAATTCCCGTATCCATATGAAAGAAAAAGTTTATCTGAATTATTTCTACATAAATTTCCTTTATATAAAATAATTAATTCTGAATTTTCATAAACTTTTTCTTTATTTAAATAAATATCTTTTGTAAAATCCATTTTTTTCTCCTAAAAATGATATATATAAAGATTATATTATTTAATTTTACTATTTTCAACAAAAAAAGATATCTTTATAATTACATTATTTTAACAATTTTGTAACAAAG